>CAIMUS010000309.1 GCA_903844665.1 uncultured Pseudomonadota bacterium | reverse complement strand
GCTGGTCGATAAACTCCTTGATAAACGGTAGCGGTGTGGTGAAGATCATGGGCGCCTTCTTGAATAAAGCCTACAGTTTCTAGCAATACTAGAACTTCATCCAGAAGTTTTGTCAAGGGAAAAATCCTTGATAGTCGAGTGATAGGCGTTAGGAGTTGGAAGTTAGGAGTAGGGTGCACACGGCACATCCCGCTCCAGCGGGCAATATTGTATACTTCGCGCGCCTGGTCGAGAGGGTCCAGGCCGGTGACTTCATCGAGCTATCGTTCACCGCCGTTTCTCCGCATCCGACCATTGCCGGGTTAAATGGCCAGCAACCCGGCGGAATCCAGAGGAGTATAACCCGATGGCGCTGGATAACACCTGGTTTTCCGAACCGCATCCTGCCAGCGGTTCCGCTTTTTCCTTGCAGATCGAGGAAAGGTTGTTCGCTCAGCAAAGCCCGTATCAGTACGTCGAGGTTTACGCCACGGTGGGCTTTGGCAATCTGATGGTCATCGATGGCTGTGTCATGCTCAGCCAGCGGGATAATTTTTTATATCACGAAATGCTGGTTCATCCGGCGCTGTTTACCCATCCTGATCCGCGGCGGGTGCTGATCATCGGCGGCGGCGACTGTGGCACGCTGCGGGAAGTGCTGAAGCATCCCGGCGTGGAACAGGTCGTACAAGTGGATATCGACGAGGTGGTGACCCGGGCGGCGGAACAGTATTTTCCCGAACTGTGCGAGTCCAATCAGGATCCTCGGGCACAACTGCATTTTGCCGATGGCATCGCCTGGGTGCAAAACGCCGCTCCCGCTTCCTACGATATTATCATCGTCGACAGCACCGATCCGATCGGCCCCGCCGAGGGCTTGTTCGCGGCCCCGTTTTTGCAGGATTGCCTGCGGGCGCTGGCAGATACCGGCCTGCTGGTACAGCAAAGCGAATCCCCGTTGTTCCATTTGGAAAGCATCCTGAAACCGTTGCAGCGGACTCTCTATCAGGCGGGTTTTGCCGCGGTCCATACGCTGCACTTTCCCCAGTGCGTTTATCCTTCCGGCTGGTGGACCGTCACGCTGGCTACCAAAACCGGAGATCCCACCCGTTTTCGCGAGCAGGATGCCGCCGCCAAACCGTTTGTCACTGACTATTATAACGTGGACATTCACCGCGCCTCCCTGGCCACCCCGGAGTTGATGCGCCGGGCTTTGGCGGAGTGAGGCGGTTAAAACATGACGACTTTGAGTAAACCATGAGCCAGGAAAGTAATCGTAGGTCGGGTAACAGCAGAGTGCAAGCGGGCGTGGCCCGACTCACCGGCCATGTCGGGTACATCCTGTACCCGACCTACGGCGACTGCTGAAGCCGGGCCAGGAACGCCTCCGCCGTGTCGCAGTAGATCGTAGGTCGGGCAAAAGCAGAGCGAAAGCGAGCGTTGCCCGACCTACGAAGCTCGGTAGGCCGGACACGTCTGTGCCCAACTTACACTGCCATGAATAAAATCGGATTATTCTTGTCAAATATGACAACATGATCGGATGGAACGTAAAATCTCCTGGGTCAAAGCGGCGTTAAAAGATTTCGGGGAATTTCCCGAGCCCGTGCAACGCAAGATCGTCGCCGCACTCCGTTTTGCCGCCAAGGGAGAAAAAGCCGAAACCGCCAAGCCGATGAAGGGGCTGGGTTCCGGCATTTATGAGATTGTTGTGGTGCATCGGGGTGACGCTTTCAGGACCGTGTATGAGGTGCAGTTGGGAGATGACATCTGGGTGATACATGCCTTTCAAAAGAAGTCCAAAACAGGCATCGAGACGCCTAAGCAGGAGATAGATCTGATTGTCGAACGCCTCAAGAGGCTGAAAGAGCAACTGCGATGAACGATGAGATTGAACTGGTCAAGGGTAGTGATAATCCCTTCCGGGATGCGGGCATCGCCCATGCCGATACCGAGCTGATGAAGGCCGACTTGGCGGCTGAGATTGTCCGTATCTTGCGGGAACGCGAACTCACCGGCGCCGAGGCGGCAAAGCTTACCGGCGTTCAGGCAGCGGATATTTCCCGCATTCGTAAAGCCGATCTGGATCGGTTCACCATCGATCGGCTGGCCAGGATTCTCAAACGCCTGGACCAGCGGATTCACCTCAGGATTGAGATTAGGCCGTCGGTGCGTGACGTGGAAGTGAGTCTCCACCGTTCCTGAAAGCCAGGTAGGTCGGGCACAGGACGTGCCCGACAGGCACTGTTCCGAACTGTGAAACTGTCGGGCAACGCGGCGCTTTTGCCCGACCTACTTGCTTTGGATCTACGCAAACATCACTTCGACGTGGCCCGCATTGGGCATCTGACGCGCGGGACCGATCACGATTTGCACGTCATGCCCCAGTCGCACCAGGCAATCCAGCATCTTGGCTTCGCTGATGCCGCGGAATCGGCCGCACAGCAGGCTCGATATCTTCGGCTGGGTCATGCCGAGCACCTCTGCCGCCTGCTGCTGGCTCCAGCCACGCGCCTGAATGATCTCCCCGATCTTCGTGGCCAACTGCGCTTTCAGCAACATGGCGTCCGCGTCAGGCACGTTCAGGTCGGCATAGACATTACCGCTGCCGCGTTCAATCTCGATCATGACAGTGTTCCTCTCGCGTGCGCTTCCGCCGCCTTCAAGCGTTCTCGAATAATCCCCAAGCGGACCTGCATGGCATCTACGCTTGTCGGCAAAAATCGCGCCAGGATAGTAACGTTCGGTGAATTTTCCAGATGAGTCCTGAAAAAATTTGCCGTATCGCCATTTTTTGATCTATAGTGATAATCGAAGGAAAGTGTTCATACCATTTCTGCATAGGTTTGGCATTAAAAAGCCTCTGTAGGTGCGCCCTGCGCACCGTTGAGCACCAAAACCGATGGGGAATTGGTATTATTCGCCGACCTTTGCCACAATTCCAGAGTTGCTGATGTCCAGTTTAAGCATTCAAAATCCTAAAGGAGGATAAACAATGTCAATTTTGAAAGAAGGTTCATCGGGTCCCGAGGTAACCAAGCTTCAGGAAAGATTAAAAGAGCTAGGTTTCGACCCTGGCGCCATTGATGGAATTTTCGGCCTAGGTACTGAGGCAGCAGTCATAGCCTTTCAGAAAAGCAAGGGACTATTAGCTGACGGTACTGCAGGGCCACGCACGCTGAATGCGCTAGGGCTGATGGAGAGCGCTCAGTTGTCTTCCGCGATTCCGCAGGTCACGGCCGCTATCGTCTCGAAGATGTTTCCAGCCACACCTTTGGGCAACATCAAGGCCAATCTACCTTTTGTATTAGAAGCATTGCAAGCTGCGAACTTGGTGGACAAACCCATGGTGCTCATGGCGTTGGCGACGATTCGGGCTGAAACGGAAAGCTTCGAACCCATCAGTGAAGGCAAATCGAGATTTAATACTTCACCCGGTGGTCACCCTTTTGACTTGTACGATAATCGAAGAGATTTAGGTAACCGGGGCAGTCCAGATGGAAACAGCTTCAAAGGTCGTGGTTTTATCCAGTTGACCGGCCGCGACAATTATCAAAAGCACGGTGAAGCGATTGGACTTGGGAATCAGCTCGTCGAAAAACCGGACCTGGCGAATGATCCAAAAATCGCCGCGCAGTTGCTGGCAAGCTTCCTGAAAGCCAAGGAAAGCGCCATCAAAGAGGCCCTGCTAGATAATGATCTAAAACAGGCAAGAAAGCTGGTGAACGGCGGCAGCAATGGCTTGGACCGATTTGTAGATGCCTACAACATTGGAAATCGCCTGATTACATAATCCTTGAGATTCTCATAAGCTAAGCGATTAGCAAGAACTCAATAGATACAGGCTCTAAGAGAATTTTCTTCTGAAAACCTTCTTTGCTCTGATAGAGCACGACGAGGGAGCGCATATCGGTGCCCTCCCTGAGTCGTTCCCTGGGGTTCTTCGTTTAGTGAGATTGGGGCTATGCATCGAAACAAGCTGATTGTTGCAGGCATTTTATATTGTTGTTCATTTCCAGTTGGCGCTGTTGAATCCCTCTGCTCAGCAACCGAAGCGATCATTTTTTCATGCTATACCGGAAAAAAAATCGTATCCGTATGCGCTTCGAAAGATCTCTCGGCCACCACAGGGTATATGCAATATCGCTTTGGCTCTAAAGGCACGCCCGAGATTGTTTACCCGCAATCGAAAGAGCATCCCCGTAACTATACAGAAGCCGGAGTGCTTACGTTCGCAGGTGGCGGTGGCGCCTATTTGAGATTTAAAAAGGAGCCGTATGGATATGTCGTCTACACGGCAATAGGCAGAGGCTGGGGGCAGAAAGCGGGCCTGGTGGTGGAAAAGAATAATAAACTGATAAGCAACTTAAAATGTAATAAAGCGGCCGCTACATCCGAACTCGGTCCTGATCTCTACGAGAAAGCCGGCTTGCCGGAAGATCAGAAAAGCTTCGACCTGCCCTAAGGTTATTCATTGCAAGTAATCGTAGGTCGGGCAAAAGCGCAGCGTTGCCCGACGTTTTCCCAAGTTGCGGTGGTGACTACCGGACTCAGCTACCTCAAAAGTCGTCAGTAGTGGACGGGCCGTGACGGTCAGCGGGAATTCTTCAAGGTAAAGCTCGGTGGCCTCGCGCAAATTAGCTAAGGCTTCTTCGACTGTCTCGCCTTGCGTTGTTGTCCCAGTTTCAGGATTGAAGGCGATATACCCACCTTCAGGTGCTGGAGTCAGGACTGCGGAAAGTTCCATGATTTATTCCTTGACTTACAGGTGACGATGATTTGACGGCGGTCTAACGTTCCGCTAACCGGGCCGCGTAGCGGCTCCGGTTGAGCGGGTGGTTAGGGTGCTCTGTCAATTTCGTCATGCGTGGCAACACGCCGAAGGAAAGCTATGCTTCCTTCAATTATCTCGAAAGACAGTTTGTAGTTGCCTGTGATGTGAACGGTATAAACGCTAGGATTGGCATAACCCTTTAGTTTTTCAAAGCCAAGACCAAGCGGGCGTGGGTTTTTCAACAGGTCTTGGATTTTTTCATCAACACGGGTTTGCATCTCCGCTGTCAACTTTCGATATTCGCGCGCATATCTCTTGCTGGGAGCAAACGCCGTTATAGCCACACCGCCGGCCCCAACAGTAGTCATTACGTAACTATGTGCTTTCGTAGCTCTAAGGCGCTGTCGAAGCTGTTGTTGAGTGTGGATCGGTTTTCACGTGCCAACTCATAACCGATTAACAATCCGGCTAGAGAAGAAATGACTGATTCCGTAGTGGAAAGCGCACAAAGATGCTCCTCATGTACACTGTGCAGAAGGTTGCGCTGTGTTTCGCCTGGCGCAAGATCGCGGTCGATACTCTTGCGCTTTTCAATACAGAGTGTGATACGTCTACGCATGGCGTCCGCAACAACCTCAAGCGCGTCAGCAATTTTTCCGCTTTCATCAAGGGCTGGCGATGCGGGCGATACCTTACTTTCTATGGCCAGCAGAGTGTCAACCAAGACGCTCCCCGCTTCGGCCAGGGCATCCAGCATCCGGCATTCCACACCCAGGCTGTCCACAGTGATGTCTACTGCACGAAGCACTGCAAGGCTGCACTCCGCCGTTTGTGCGTATGCACGCACTGTCTGCATCTGTGGATATTCGCACACAGCTAACATGCTCGTTTCTCCTGCATTTCAACTATGCAGTAATCGTAGGTCAGGCAAAAGCGCAGCGTTGCCCGACGTTTTCCCAAGTTGCGGCGATGTCTGTCGGGCACGTCCTGTGCCAGGCCTACCGGACTTTGCCATGTCCGGCACACACGAACTGAGCTCAGCCGCCGCGCGGTAGCGCGATCGGCTGGAGCGTTTGGTTAGGCTGCCACATGGATAACCACCCCCGCCTGCATCGTTCTCAAGATCTTATTTATTTCTGGCATCGCTGGTGCAACGTCCTGGCAGTGGTTGCTTCGCGCAGAAACAACTATGATACCAAGCTTAACTTGCCAATGTCACATTAGGCTTTAAGCCTTTGAATTTGCTAGGAACCTAAAAAATTGTTCATTTTATAAACCCGTTTGTTTTCACTCTTCCTGCAAGACTTTTTCCCCCAACCAGGGTTTGCGTCCACGCTTCTGCCGGGCCGTCTGCAGATAGCGCTGGAAGGATTCCAGATAGAGATAGATCACCGGGGTGATATACAGGGTCAGCAACTGCGAGACCAGTAGACCACCAACCACAGTCAGCCCCAAGGGGCGTCGCGATTCGCCGCCGGCGCCGAAACCGAAGGCGATGGGCAGGCTGCCCAGCAGGGCCGCCATCGTCGTCATCATGATCGGGCGAAAGCGCGTCAGACAGGCCTGGTAGATCGCCTCGAACGGCGTTTTGTCCTTGCGGCGCTGAGCTTCCAGGGCGAAGTCGATCATCATGATGGCGTTTTTCTTGACGATGCCAACCAGCATGATGATGCCGACGAAGCCGTACATATCCAATTCGGCGTGGAACAGCCACAGCGTCAGCAGCGCGCCGAGACTGGCCGATGGCAGTCCGGACAGGATCGTCAGCGGATGGGTAAAGCTCTCGTACAGAATGCCGAGCACCAGGTAAATGACCAGGATCGCCATCAGCAGCAGCAGGCCCATGCCCTGCAACGAGGACTGGAACACCTGGGCGGCCCCCTGGAAACTCGTCGTAATGCCCGCTGGTAATCGCAGTTCGCGCGCCGCGGCGTCGATCTTCTCGATGGCCTGTCCCAGAGCGATACCCGGTCTCAGATTGAACGAGAGGGTGACCGCCGGCAGTTGCCCCAGATGATTGATAGTCAGGGGGGCGACGCCGGGCGTGAGCGTCGCCACGCTGTTCAAGGGAACCAACTCACCGGTTTTGGCGCGCACATACAGCAGGGAAAGCGCCGTGGGATCGCGCTGGAACCGGGGCTCCACCTCCATGATCACCTTGTACTGGTTGCCCGGCGTGTAGATGGTCGATACCTGCCGCGCGCCGTAAGCGCTGTACAGGGTATTTTCGATCTCCTCCGGGGTCACGCCCAGGGCCGAGGCCCGATCGCGCTCGATGCCGACCATCAACTGCGGCATCTTGATCTGCAGGTCGGTGGCGATATCCTGCAACTCGGGCATGGTGCGGAACTTGGTTTCCAGCAACGGCGCCCAGTGATACAGTTCTTCCAGATTGGGACTCTGCAAGGTGTACTGGTACTGGCTCTTGGTCAGTTGTCCGCCGATCTGAATGGTCTGTACGTTTTGCAGGAACACCCGCATGCCGGGAACCGTTGCCAGTTTTTGCCGTAACTCCTGAATAATCGCATTGGCCGGAAGCCGCTGGTCGCGCGGTTTGAGATGGATGAGAACACGGCCGGTATTGCCCGACAGGCTGGAGCCGCCGATGCCGACGAAGGACATGAACGATTCCACATTGGGGTCCTGGCGGATGATGTCGGCAACCACCCGCTGGTGCTGCACCATGCTGTCGAAGGAAATGTCCTGGGCCGCTTCGGTGAAGCCGAACAACTGGCCGGTGTCTTCACTCGGCAGCAATCCCTTCGGCACGATCCAGAACAGCCCAGCGGTGCCGATCAGGGTGAGGAAGAAGATCAGCAGCGTCGTCCGGCGGAAGCGCAGCGATTGCTTGAGGCTCCAGTCATAGGCGTGCAACAGGCTGTCGAAAAACCGTTCGGAGGTGGCATACAGCCGCCCATGGCGGATTTCGCCGGGCGGGCGCAGATAGCGGCTGCACAGCATCGGCGTCAGCGTCAGCGAGACGAAGCCGGACACCAGCACCGCCGCGACGATGGTAACGGCGAATTCGTGCAGCAGCCGACCCAGTATGCCAGCCATGAACAGCACCGGGATAAACACCGCGATGAGCGACAGCGTCATCGACACGATGGTAAAACCAATCTCCTGCGAGCCATCCAGCGCCGCTTGCAACGGGTGCTTGCCCATTTCCAGATGGCGGGAGATGTTTTCCAGCATCACGATGGCGTCGTCCACGACGAAGCCGACGCACAGAGTGAGCGCCAGCAGCGACAGGTTATCCAGGCTGTAGCCGAGCAGATACATCAGGCCGAAGGTGCCGATGATGGAAAGCGGCAGCGCCAGGCTGGGAATCACGGTCGCCGCCAGGCTGCGCAGGAACATAAAGATCACCAGCACCACCAGGCACAGGGCGATCAACAGCGTCATCTCGACATCGGCCACCGAGGCGCGGATCGATTCAGAACGGTCATACAGCACATTGAAGCTGACCCCGGCGGGGATCTCATTCTTAAACTGCGGCAGCAGCCGCTTGATATTATCGACGACCTCCACCGTGTTGGTGCCCGGCTGGCGCTGGATAGCCAGCACGATGCCGCGGACATCGTTATACCAGGCTGCCACCTTATCGTTCTCCACGCTGTCGATCACCCGCCCCAGTTCGTCCAGCCGGATGGGCGCGCCGTTACGATAGGCGACGATGAGCTGCCGATATTGGGCCGCACTGATGAGTTGGCCGGTCGCCTGCACGGTAAAGGCTTGGTGAGCGCCGTACAGATTGCCGGTCGGCAGGTTGACATTATGGCTGGCGAGCGCCTGCTCCACGTCGCCGAGCGCCAGACCCTTGGCCGCCAGCGCGTCCGGGTCAAGCTGGGCGCGCACCGCGTATTTCTGGGCGCCGTAGACCAACACCTGGGCCACGCCGCTGACCATGGAAAGCCGCTGGGCGATCAGCGTTTCGGCGTACTCGTCGAGCGTGGACAGCGGCAGGGTCGAGGAGGTGAACGCCAGATAATAGATAGGCGCATCCGCCGGATTGACCTTGCGGTAGGAAGGCGGACTCGGCAAATCGCTCGGCAACTGCCGCAGCGCCGCCGAGATGGCCGCCTGTACATCCTGCGCCGCCGCATCGATACTACGATCCAGCGAGAATTGCAGGGTGATCTGGCTGATGCCCTGGCCGCTGGTGGAGTTCATGGAATCGAGCCCGGCGATGGTGGAGAACTGCTTCTCCAGTGGGGTCGCCACCGAGGAAGCCATGGTCTCCGGACTCGCGCCGGGCAGGTTGGCGGTCACCTGGATGGTCGGGAAGTCCACATTAGGCAGTGCATTGACCGGCAGCAGCCGAAACCCCATCAGGCCGAACACCAGAATGCCCAGCATCACCAGCGTGGTCATCACCGGCCGGCGGATAAACAACTCCGAAATATTCATGGCGCGTTCTCCGCCAGTCCCTGCCGGAGTTGCACCTTGGCGCCGGTGGTGAGGCGGCTTTGACCATCGATCACCACCTGTTCGCCGGGCTCGAGACCCTTGCCGATCACGGTTTCCGCGCCGGTGGTCCGGGCCACGGTGACCGGTCGCATCGCCGCCGTCAGATCGGGCTTGACCACGAACACGAATGTGCCTTCCGGCCCGTTTTGGACGGCCTGGGACGGCACCACCAGGGCGTTTTCCTGCTCGGCCAGGAGCAGCTTGACCTGCACGAACTGTCCCGGCCAGAGCGTGCGATCACGGTTGGCGAAGGTGGCTTTGAGCTTGATGGTGCCGGTGGCGGTATCGACGCTGTTATCGATAAAGCTCAAAGTACCGCTGGCGACGGCTTTCTCATCGCCTTCCGCCGCCGCCTGGACGGTCAGGGAACGGCCTGCCATGTACTTGCGGATCGCGGGCAGATAGCGCTCCGGCACGGCGAATTCCACATAGATCGGGCTGACCTGGTTGATCACCACCAGCGGATTGGTGTCGTTGGCTTTGATCATGTTGCCGCGCTGGATCAAGATCTGACCGGCTATGCCGTCGAGCGGGGAATAAATCGTGGCATAGGTCAGTTGCAGCCTGGCGTTTTTCACCGCCGCTTCATCGGCGCGCACGGTGGCCTGGGCGGCGGCGAGATTGGTTTGCGTCCGGATGTAGTCTTCCTTGGAGACGAAATTCTTGTCACGCAGGCTGGCGTAACGGTGTTCCTCCGCCTGGGCGTTCTGCAACAGGGCCTGATCCCGCGCCAGGTTGGCCTCGACCTGATCGAGTTGCGCCTGCCAGTTGCGGGAATCGATGGTGAACAGCAGATCGCCCTGATGCACCAATTGGCCTTCCTTGAAATGGACATCGGTAAGTTCGCCGTCCACCCGGGCTTTGACGGCCACCGTGGCGTAAGCCTGGGCGTTACCGATGGCGTTGACCTGTTCAGGCACGGTCTTGGTGGTCACGTTCGCCGTAATCACCGGCACCACCGCTTCCGAGGTTTGCGGCGCGGGCGCCGGATTGCCGGGGGAACAGCCGGTGGAAAGAAGAAACAGGAGCAAGGTAGCCCATCGCAAGGGGTGGTACAGAGTTGAGCAGTTACTCATCGGTAAGTAGGGACAGCACCAGGGCGCGCAAGACCGGCGTCATTTTTCAATGGATAATGGGTTCGGATAAGCCTGGGAATTGCCAGATTCACCACTAGGACAACGGCGTGGGGTAATGATTACAACGCCTGGCAGGGGATGGCAAGGCTGGAAACCGTGGGGCGGACAGGACTGTGTTTGCTTTCAGGGTTGTCGCTGCGCTGAGAGCCTGCCCGAATAACCGCCGTTAGTAGTGGTAGCCCGGATGCAGGCCGAAGGCCGAAATTCGGGGTTTAAGGGAGAAACCCGGATTGCACTCCGCAAGCTTCGCTCCATCCGGACAACCCACAACCGTAGCCAGCTTTGTAGATACCGTCTTGAAAGTCAAGCCTCCGGTTAAGCCGGGTAGGGTGGGCGGGGAACGCTCACGCCATCTCTCCGCGGTGCTCCAGTAAGGGGCCATAAATCAGCCTGGCCAGGGCGGCGAATTCGTCATCCAGCGGTAATTGCTGGCGAAACACGAAGCGATAGTAGATATCTTCGCTCTCGCCCCAGGAGCGGTCGGAGCCTTCCCATCTGTTCCGGGCCTGTTTGAGCGGGTCCTGCTTGTCGCTTGCCTGCATATAGGCCAGGCTGCTTCTGGGAAAGAATTTGAGCGGGTGACTGAGTCCTTGCCAGTAAAGTTCCAGCAACTCCTGGAGAGCAGCTTCAGGTTGTTCCACCGGAACCAGGGTCAGGCGCTCGCCCAGGCACTGCCGGACGCTGACCGGCGTCACGCCCTCCGGCCGCAGGCAGTTCAGCAGCAGATGGCGAATCCAGAGGTCCAGATAATGCCGCGCTCCGAGCGGATCGACCTGGCTGTCCGCCAGGCCGTCGGCGGTGATATTGCCGAGCCAGCCACTCAGGTGGAACTCGCCCAGCCGCAGATCCACCTCCAGCCGGGTAATGACCTCGCCGGCCTGGGCGTGGAATTGCAGCAGGGGTTTGATCCGGCGCACTTCGCGGCCATAGAGCGAATCGCCGATCTGGCCGTGCGGCAGCAGACCCTGGGCGCGCACCAGCGGCAGGATCGTGCCCGGCGTCTGCCCTTCCAGTTGCCGGTGCAATAACTCCTCCCGGATCCTCCTGTCGACGAACTTTTCCAACAGAAACGGCTCGCGGGTCGCCAGCACCTCCTCGCCTTCCCGTAGCTTGAGCTGCAACCGGTTTTGCAGTAGATAACGGGTCGGATTCCGGTAGAAATGGATCAAACTCTGGAAATCCAGGCGGCGGTATTCCTCTTCCGGCTCCGGCAGCGGCTGCACGAACAAGGGCCTGCCGTCCAGATGGCCCCGGCCCTGGTCGCGGGCGGCGGCGCACAGTAGCTGCGAATAGCTGAACAGGCGGGAGTGCCCGCTTTTCCCCTGGCGGCTGAAGTAACGCCGGCTGAAAGCCTGCAAGGGATGACGGGTGACGATGAGATCCAGCGGATCGCCCTCGGGGTCGGCGGCGGGATAGAAACCCTGACGGATATAGTCCAGCAGTTCGCTGAGCAGCACCGAAGGCGGAATGACGCTGTTATCGCGAATACTGTTGCCGACATAGCTCATATACAGCACCTCGCGGGCGGATAATAGCGCCTCCAGAAACAGATACCGATCCTCCTGGCGGCGGGAGCGGTCGCCCCGGCGGGGATGCCTGACCATCAGATCGAAATCCAGCGGCCGCTGCGGTCGCGGATAGCTGTCGTGGTTCAGACCGAGCAGGCAAACGATTCTAAAGGGAATGCTGCGCATCGGCAGCATGGCGCAGAAGGTGACCCCGCCGCTTAAGAAACCTTCCACGCCGCTGCTATCGGCCAGGCGCCGCTCCAGCCAGGCGCGCACCACGGCAAGGGGGACCGGCCGCTCGAAACCCGCCTGCGTGGCGTTCTGCTCCAGGTCTTCCAGGGCGGCGCGCAGATTCTCCCATTCCTGACTCTGCTCCTCCGGGACGGCGATAAAGTCGTCCATCAACTGTTGCAGCCGCTGCCGCCAGACGGCGACGGGGTGCTCGCCCTCCAACCGGGTATTCAGTCCGAACAACTGCCGGGCGAAGTGTTGCAGCCGGCCCATGATCCGGACCGGCTCGCCCTCGATGGCGTCGAACGGCAGGATATCCGCGTACAGGGAGCGGCCCTCGGCGGGCAGGGCGAAGCCCAGCAGCAGCCGTTCCAGACCGGCCTGCCAGGTATGTTCGGCGGTCGCCGGCAGCTCCAGCGCCGCGCGGTTGCGGCCGTCGATGCCCCAGCGCACGGTGGTTTCCCGCAGCCAGCCGATCAGCAGCGGCAGATCCGCCTCCTTCAGGTCGAAACGGCGGTGGATGACGGGGGCTTCCAGCAGAGTCATGACCTGATTCACGGCAAAGCGGCTGCCCGGCAGCGCCAGCAGTTTCAGGAAGGCATCCGCCACCGTACTTTCGGCCCAGAGTGGGCGGTCGGCAATGCCGAAGGGAATCCGCTGCTCGCGTTCCGCCGTCCCGAAAACCGCCCGGATGGCCGGCGCGTAGGTCTCGATATCCGGAGACAGCACCGCCACTTCGGAGGCTTTGAGATCGGGATAGCGCTGGAACAGGTCCAGTAATTGGTCATAGAGCACCTCCACTTCCCGCAAGGGACTGTGGCAGACGTGGACCTGCAAGGAGACATCGTCGGGGTTAAGGGACGTGGCCGGCAGGGCCCGGCTGATCGTGTCGAAGTTGCAGACATCGTGGTTGCGGCCCCGGTTGTGCAGATCCAGGATATCGGCCTGCAAACAATGCAATACGCTGTCCTCGGACACTTCCTCGAACAGTTCCACCGGCCGCGCGTCGATCTCGGCGACAAGGTGCTGAAAATCGCGTCCCTGCCGGCCCCAGGAGGCCAGCAGCCGGTTGCCGGTTTCGAGATACAGGGCCTCCACATCCGCCTCCTGGACATGGCGGGCGATCTCCCGCTCGGCCTGGATCAGTCCCCAGTATTGCCGGCAGGGATCGAGTAGATAGAGGTGAATATCGCACAGCCTGGCCAGGAGATAGAGCGCCTCCAGATAGGCCGCCGGCAGGCTGGCGATACCGATGCAGGCCAGCCGGACGGGGATGCCGGCGGGGCGCTGTTGCAGCGTCTTCACCTTGGCGATGAAAGTCTGATGCAACCGGGCCCGATGCGACGGTTGTCCGGCCGCCAGCTTGCGCCACAAGGCCGCCTGCCAGTGCTCGCCGGCGCCGCTTTCCCACTGTTCGATCCAGTCCGGGCGATAGACCAGATATTGATCCAAGGTGGTGGCTATTTCGCCGGCGAGTTGATAGCGTTCCAATGGATCGGCTTTGCGCAAATACTCCTGGAGAGGGGCGAATACCGGCTCGTCTCCCAGTTCATCGAACCAGCGTAGCACCTGCCACACCAGTTGCTCGACGGCAAAGGGCGATGCTTCCGGCGTTGCCGGCAGCACCGCCCGGTAAGCCTGCCAGATAAAGGCCGCTGGAAAGGGAAACTCCAGATTGGCGCAGATCGCCAGCCGCTGCGCCAGTTCCATCGCCACCCAGCGGCGCATACCGTTGCTTTGCACCAGGATGACTTCCGGCGCGAACGGATCGACCGCGGGCGTTTGCAAGGTATCGGTCAAATGGCCGACCAGATGTTCCATCCGGTTGCTGTGGTAGATCCTGAGCATGACGGGCTCGATGCAGGGTGATAGGGGTTTTATAAAGGATAGTGGAGCGCGGCGCAATCATCCGCTCGAGTCGCGGGGCGGGTAGTGTTCCCGATGTGGATATAGTGACTTACAACTTATTGATTATAAAATGATTGATGAGGTCTGTATCCATATCTGAAGCACTATCTATTGTTTTATCAGTAAGACGTTATCAATACATGGGATTTTGAATGGAGAGGGAAGCATCCCTGCTTCCTGAAGGAATCCCTGTCCCGGTCCTGGAACTCCCGTCATATCGAGGCGAGGAAACGGTCTTCCTGGCTTCCAACAGTATCCCGGTCCCTGTCCCGGTCCTGGAACTCCCTGGGATACATGATAAGGGGGCGCCTCCCTGGCTCCTGCAAGTGTCCCTGTTCCTGATCCTGGAACTCCCTGGGGGTACTGCGACCATGTGAGTAACCGGTCAATCCATTAAACCTACCCTGGAAACCCCTGCGATCAACTCCCTGTCTTCACCTTGGGTGCTATCCTTAAGTTCCATTCCTGGCAACCGCCGGTGTGCTGCTGGTCCTGGTATGAGGACGGTTGTCCTGATCCCTAAAAATGATGTTGTCCACCAAAACTCCTCTTTCCCTTTTTCCTTTGGTCGCGCTCTTCGCCTTGGCCTCCCTGCTCCCTGCGTTATCCTGGTCTAAGTTTTCCTGCTTCCCTTGGATGAATAGACTAAACCACTCAACTGTAAAAATCTGTGTCATTTTGCGGAAAATTTTTGTGAAATATTCACCATTTCCACCGACAAAGCAATTAGAGAAATCCTTGGTTTGCTACTGGCGAAGCAGCAACCGTAGCCGGGACATATTAATGAATTTTTACAAAATCAATAACTTGTCTGCCCCGATGAACAGTTGCCACAGTCATCGAAATGCTAACGATGCAACGTCCAGAGTCTGCTATGCTGTTATCCGTAGTTGGAACACTTAACCGAGTATCGAGGTCATCATGTGTGGAATAGCTGGTTTTCTGTCTAATCCTGCCTGGCGGCAGGAGGCGAGCCTGGACTGGCTCGATACCACGCTAACGCAACTGGAGGCGGCCGAGGCCGCGGCGGTACAGCAATTGGAAACGGCCCTGGCCGGCCTGTCCGACCAATTTGCTGAATTGATGCGGTTTTCCACTCACCTGGCGATCATCCAGGATGGTCAGGTCAAGCGCAAGCTGGAGCAATTGGCGGCCACTCTCCGGCGGCTGGAGGCCGAGCGGCTGGCTATCGGCCTCGGCGGCAACGACAAGGCCACCCGCCAACTGGAAAGCCTGCGCGATTACAGTTGGCAGATTCAGGCTGAAGTATTGGATAACGTCGACCGGACGCTTAAGCTGCTGCCCCAGGGTAGTGAAGCCGACCGCGTCGGAACAACCCAACACTTTATCGCCTGGGGGATCGAGCAGGTACTGGAAAATCTGGACCGCCTGGAAGTCCGGGGCCGCGATTCCGCCGGCATCGTCGTGCAGTTCATTCTGGAGCCGTCCTGGTCGGTGAATGACCTGCCGGCGGCATTGCGGACCGAACTGAACCGCCGCAGTAACGATGTCCATGGTGAAAATGGCGGCGTGCTGCTGCATGCTCTCGGCGACGGGCGGCCGGTTTGCCGGTTTACCTATAAAGTCTCCAATCTGATCGGCAAATTGGGCGATAACGGCAGCAATCTGCGCGCCGCCATTCGCGGCGATACGCTGCTGTGGGACATCGCCCTGGCGGCGCAACAACTGATCATCCTGGCCCATACCCGCTGGGCCTCCAACGGCATCATCAATCTGGCCAATTGCCATCCGGTCAACGCCAGCCTGGCCGACGATCGGCCCGGCGCCGGCACTGGCGACACCCAAATAATGGGTGTACTGAACGGTGATGTGGATAACTATCAGCAACTGGTCGCCAGCGCGGTGGAATCCCGCCATTGCGCCATCCCCGCGGCGATCCGCACCGACGCCAAAATCATCCCCATTGTGTTCCGACTGGATACGACGGCAACCGACCTCCCGGAAGATCGGGTGCTGGCGGTGGTCAGGCGGCTGGAAGGCTCTATGGCCATCGGCCTGTTGCATCCGGATGACCCCGGACGCCTGCATCTGGCGCAGAAGGGCAGCGGCCAAAGCCTGTTCGTCGCCGAGACGCGGGATAGCTGGATCCTGGCCTCGGAGGTCTACGGGCTGGCGGCCCGCGCCCGCCGTTGCCTGCCGCTGGTGCAGGTCGGCCGCGGCGGGGTGCAGGTCACTTTGGACAGCACGCCGGAACTGTCCTTACGGGCCCGGCTGATCGACGACGGCGAGCCGATCGAACTGGCCGCGGAAACCATCGAGATTTTTTCCCGCGATATCTATCGCGGCCACTACGATTACTTCCTGGAAAAGGAAATCCACGAGGCGCCCTCCAGCGTCCGCAAGACCTTACAGGGCCGCTATACCAAATCCGGCCGCAAGATCAGTTTTCAGGCCGGTGAGCATAACGATCTGGAACCCTTGATCCTCCGTCTGAGCGACCCCAATCTGCCGCCCATCCGCCGGATCCTGGTGACCGGCCAGGGAACCGCGGCGATAGCGGCCATGGGGACCGCCTATCTGATCGAAAAAGCCCTCGACGGCGCGCCCATCATGGTGGATTCGGCCAAAGCCTCGGAGCTGTCCACCAGCTTCGGCAAACGCTCCCTGAAGGATACGTTGGTGGTGGCGATTTCCCAGAGCGGCACCACCACCGATACCAATCGCACCGTGGATCTGGCCCGCGCCGACGGCGCCTGGGTGCACGCTATCGTCAACCGCCGCAATTCCCCGCTGGTGCGCAAATCGGATTCCCGGTTGTTCACCAGCGACGGCCGCGATGTGGAGATGGCGGTGGCTTCCACCAAAGCGTTTTATTGCCAGGTGGCCGCCGGCAAGTTGACGGCGCTGTGTCTGGCGCAGGTGCTGGGCACCATGGACGCGGCGCAGTTATATGCGGAACTGCTGGCCCTGGAAAGTCTGCCGGAGCGGATTCAGGAAGTCCTGGCGCAGGAGGACATCATCGCCGCCTGCGCCAGGACCTATGCGCCGCAACAACGCTACTGGGCGCTGGTGGGTAACGGCCCCAACAAGATCGCAGCGGAGGAAATCCGCATCAAGCTCAGCGAGCTGTGCTACCGCTCCATTCCCTGTGATTTCACCGAGGACAAGAAGCATATCGACCTGTCCACCGAGCCGTTGACGCTGGTGGTGGCCAACGATCTGCCGCAGCTCGTGGCGCAGGATACCGCCAAAGAGGTCGCGATTTTCAAAGCCCATAACGGCAAGCCTATCGTCTTCGCGGCCCTGGGCGAGACCTGTTTCGAGCCTTATGCCGAAGCGATCCTGTACCTGCCATCGGTCGGCGCCGGGCTGGATTTGGTCCTGGCGGCGGTGGCCGGTCATCTGTGGGGCTTTCACGCGGCCAAGGCGATCGACGAGACAGCCTTGCCGTTCCGGCAGGCGGCAGCCCTGCTCGCCAGCAGTCTGGAGGCGCCGGCGCAGGCGCCGCTGGGGCTGCTGCAGGAGAAGATCGGCGCGCTGCTGGAGACGGCGGCTCAGGGTGAGTTGGACGCCGCCCTGCCGGCCCGGAACGTCGCCCGGATCGGCCAGTATCTCGCCCGGTTGGTGACGGTGGGCGCCGCGCCCGCAGCCCGCGGCGCCCTCTTCAGCGAAGGTGTCGCCCTGCTCAAGGCCGCCTCCGATGAACTGAGCCGTCCCATCGATTCCATCCGCCACCAGGCCAAGACGGTTACCGTCGGCATTTCGCGGCCGCAAAAGGATATTGCCCCGTTGCTGCAACGGGCGTTGGCCGAATTGGGCGTGGCCGCCGCCGCTCTGGCCGAGCGCGACCGGCAGTTGCTGATCGCCCTGTCACCCTTCCTGGGCGGAGTGAATGGTGGTGCGTTATATCGGGTCATGGGCGGCGCCTACGACCGCGATGCCGAGGAGTCACCGGACATCCAGATCGTGGCCCGAATCGGCAGCTCCACCGGGCGCGCTTCCACTTATGATCAGCCCCATCCGGCGGCGGGCGGCAAGCGCCGGGTGCTACGGCTGGGCCGGGCCATCGTGAGCACCGGACCCGATAATTCCGAGAGCCTGCTGATGATCCCGGTGTTCGACGAGCAGCAGTGGGTGTGCGAGCAGTTGGCGCTGCTGCACCTGAGCATCATTCCGCAGGCATCGCTGCAACAGAAAGCGGCCCTGCTCAAGGATCTGGGCAGTTACGAGGATGCCTTCGAAGCCTTTCAGGAAGTCAAACCCGAGGGCAACTTCGCCGCTTTCCTGGAGGCCACCTCGCCGCATGCGCTGATCTTTGCGCCTTCCTTCAGGGGGCTGGTCAGTGCGTTGTGAAATCATTGCCATCGGTACCGAGTTGCTGCTGGGGCAGATCGTCGATGCGAACTCGTCCTGGATTGGCGGGCAACTGGCCCTGGCCGGGATCGACTCCCATTTCCAGACCAAGGTGGGCGATAACCTGGAGCGGATCGTCGGCGCCATCCGCATCGCCCTGGAACGCAGCGACGCGGTGATCCTCTGCGGCGGTCTGGGACCGACGCAGGACGATATCACCCGCGACGCGATTGCCAGGGTGATGGGTGTCGGGCTGGCGCCCGACGAGGCTGTCGCCGGGCGGATTCGGGAAATATTCCGTTCCCGCAAGCGGGAGATGCCGGCCAATAATTTGCGCCAGGCGGAGGTGCCGGAAGGCGCCTGGGTGATTCCGCAAATGCCCGGCACGGCGCCGGGCCTGGTCTGCCCGTTGGGCGATAAGGTCATCTACGCCGTGCCGGGAGTGCCGCTGGAAATGCGGGAGATGATCGCCGGCGCCGTCATCCCGGATTTGCGGCGGCGCTCGGGGATGACGGCGGTGATCGAAAGCCGGGTCCTGCGGACCTGGGGACAGCCGGAATCGGCACTGGCGGAACTGCTGGCCGGACGGATGGCGGAACTGGACCGGGTCGGCAATCCCACCCTGGCATTTCTGGCGAGCGGCATCGAGGGCATCAAGGTACGGATTACGGTCAAGGCGCCGGATAGCGCCACGGCCCGGCAATGGCTGGACGAAGAAGAGCAGCGGCTGCGGGATTTGCTGGGCGAGCTGGTGTTCGGGGTTGACGAGCAGACTATGGAAGCGGTGGTGCTGGAACTGCTGCGTGCCCATGGTTGGAGTCTGGGCGTGGCGGAAGTGGCTACCGGCGGCTTGATGAGTACGCGGCTCAGCGCCGCGCCGGGCGCTGCCGAGGTGTTCCGCGGGGCGGTGGTGGTCGGCGCGGACCGCATCGCCCAGGAGTGGCTCGGCGCACCGGCGGGGTCGCTGTTATCCGAGGCCGCGGTCAAGGCGATGGCCCTTGGCATCTGCCGGGTTTTGGGCACGGAGGTCGGGCTGGCCGCCACGGCGGTGATCGATCCGCAGGAGCAGGCGGGTTATCGGATGGGAACTGCTTTTCTGGGACTGGCGATCAACGGCGCCGCGGAGTTTCAGCCTGTCCGCCTGCCGGGCCGCCCTGAACAAATCCGCCAGTTTTCGGTCATCAGTCTGTTGAACTTTTTGCGGCTGCGGTTGCTCTTTTGAGAGCAGCGGGAATGGGATAGTAGCGGCTCGATGAGTTACCGACCGACCACCTTGAGAATGGGAGATAGATGATGAAAATCGCCGACGAAATTTATCAACGGGTGCAGCACTTACCGGATGACATGGCCAGGGAAGTGCTGGATTTTTTGGGTTACCTGGAAATCAAATACGAGCGTTCCAGCGAGCGGTTGCAGCATCGCAAAACTGCTCGAACCTCGCCTGGACGTATCCAGGAAAATCCCAACGATGCGGTGTGGAACGATCTGCTGTTCAACCAGCCGCCACGTTATAGATAAGCTGTCAGCTTGGTGGTTTCGTAGTTCCAGTAGGCCGGAATAAGCGCAGCGGAAGCGGAGCGTTTCCGGCGTTGGCGGAATTGCCGGAAACGGCCTGACGGCCTTATTCCGGCCTACGGGCCTATCAAGCGCAGCGCTGATGCCGCAGGTCGGGTTCGACCGCCGCCGCCATCGCCGCCTCGTCCAACTCACCGCCGAGAAAGGTATTCACCCTGGCCGCGACCGCCGCCGGGTCCGCCAGCGCCTGATGGTAGTTCACCGCCAGCACGCTCACCTGCTCGGGATGGGCCGCCAGTACCTGCCGCACGCCGTCGAGCTGCCGCCGGTAGATGGCTGCCAACCGCCGTTCCGACAGACTCCCTCCCTCTCGTCCCAGGCGTTGCAGCATGGCGGACTGCGAGGCTACCACCTCGCCCATCGGCCGCTCCATGAAGATGATCCGGTAGCATGGTCCCGGCGGCAGACCGGGCAGTAATTGCGCCACGATCTTGACCGCCCTGCCTTGGGCCTGCTCCAGCCAGGCGTTGTCCCTGCCGACTTTCTTGGCCGCCTCGAATTCGTAGTAGCCGCGCGGATTGCTGTCGTCGGCGGCGCGCCTGTCGTCGGTCAGCACCGGCAGACCGCCGGCGGCCAGCATCTGCATCAGCATGGAGGTGCCGGAACGGGGCAGGCCGGAGACGATCACGATGGCGTCTTCCAGCGGTCCTGACGGGACGGCGGCGCCCAGATCGCCAAGCGAGGCGGGTCCCGTCAGGCTCACGTCCAGTTCCAAATCCACATCCTCCGGCAGGGGTTGGCCGGCCTTGAAGGCGGCGATGCGCTGTTCGGCGGCCTGCGCCAGTTGCTCGTGCCGGGCGGCCTGGGGATGCTCGAAGCGTTTGGTGTGCAGCCGCGCCAGCGCCCGCTGGGCGTCGGGGAACACCGGATTCTGTACCAGCGCGGTGTGGAGCGCCTGCATCGCCTCCTGAGTCCGGCCCAGCCGTTGCAGCGCCAGACCGCAGAGATAGTGCGCCTTGGGGTTGTGGTAGATCAGGCCGATAGCCGCCATGGCTTCGTTCAGAGCCTTGCGGGGACGCTTCCGGGCCAGATGGCATTGACACAATCCAAGCCGGACCGCCGGGTTGATCGGATCGATGGCGAGAATCTGGTTGAACCGGGCCGCCGCTTCGTCCCAGCGTTGCAGACTCAGCAGCACCTCGCCCATCTTCTGGTACAAGCTGGGCCGGTTGTGCATCTGCACCTGTTCGGCCTTTTGCAGCTCCTCCAGGGCCTGTTCATGGTTGCCTTCGGCGTGCAGCAAACTGCCGCGCAGATAGGCGAAGGCGGCGGGATTGACGCCGGCCTTCTTGCGCAGCTTGTTGAGTTCGCGCTGTTGGTCCTGTTTCAGATCTTCCGGCTTTTTGTCCTTCCATTCTTCACTCAGGCGTTTGAGTTCTTCCTGAGCTTCCAGCGCATAACGCTGCTTTTCGCGGACCAGTTTTTCCAGCGCCTGGCGGGCCTCGGTGGTGCGGCTCAGGGCCAGTTGACTCTCGAATAATTTGATCCCGAAGCGGCTTTCGTCGGGGTATTGGCTCCACAGCGCTTCGAAAAGTGGGATGGCTTCGACAAAGTGCCTGGCATCGGCGTAGTCCCGCGCCAGGTTGTAGCGTAGTTCCTTGACGGTGGCGGCCACCGCCTTTTCCTTGCTCTCGTCCGGCTTGTCGATGTAGCCCAGTTCCACCAGTTGTTTCAGCGCCTCCTGGGCGTCCACCGGATCGATCTGTACGTTGGCCGGATGGAGGCCGGCCTCGCCCGGCACGCTATCCCAACTGTCCACATACTCGATGGCGGGGGGTTCGGTCAGCGCCGTGACCAGCGGTTTGCCGTCCATGTCGCGACCCAGTGGCAGACCGTACAGAGTGAGAATGGTCGGGGTGATGTCCAGCAGGCTGGCGCCGAACACCAATTGATCCTGCTTCACCCCCGGCCCTTTCATGGCGAACACCCCGAACGGCCGATGTTCCTCCGCCGGACCGGCGGGTTCGTTGGGCAGTTCTTTGGGACGCAGGTGGTCGGGGTGGAAACCGTGGTCGGAGACGATAATCACGGTCGTGTCCTCACCTGCCAGTTGCAGCAGCGCCCCCAGCATCAAATCGTGGAATTGATAGGCGCCGTCGACCACGTCCTTGTACAGTTCGAAGTCCTGTTCGCTGATCCATTCCTGCCGCGGCGGATGGTATTTCATGAAGCCGTGGCAGAAATGGTCGATGGCGTCGTAGTAGACGGCCATGAAGTCCCACGGCTCCAGTTGCATCAGGGCGGTGGCGGCGCCATGAATGCTGGCGGCCTCGGCCAGGATCTTGGCGGCGCTGGCCAGTCGCTTGTCTTTTTCCTGATCGATCTCGGCGGCGCGGGGGATGAACGGCAGAATCTGCTCCGCCTCCAGTTCGGCGGGATGCACCCGGAATTCGGCCAGCGGTCCCGCCAGGCGTGGCGGATGCACGACGCCGGGGCGCATCGGCCAGGGCTTGCCCAGCGCGGCCACAACCTCCTGATAGTGGTTCGAGACCATCACGCCGTCGATCGGCTCCGCCGGATGCGAGGGCCACCAGCCGACCACGATGGAGCGTTTGCCGGTCTGGTTGAGGATATTCCAGACGGCCTTGGTCTTGCGGTTCAGGTTGGTGACGGGACGCACGCTGCGACCCTGCGGGTCCGGTTCGGTGAAGCCGTGAATGCCGTGCTTGTAGGCGCGCTTGCCGGTGGCGATGGAGGTCCACAGCATGGGCGAGAGCACCGGCGACAAGGTCGCCAGATTGCCCATCACGCCCTGGCTGACGAATTTTTCCAGGTGCGGCATTTTGCCGGCGTCCAGCAGCGGCGTGATGACTTTCCAATCGGCGGCGTCCCAGCCGATGAGCAGGACTTTGTCAGGCATGGATTTGGTCGGTATGGTTGAAAAGTGTGTACGGGTCGATGTGGGAATTGCCGTGAATGCTTGGTGCGCATACAATTTGCGCATTCATCGTTCACTGGAAGTCACCCATGCAACCCACCTACGATCCCGGCGCCGCCAGGCGCCCCACGAATTTGAGCATCAACAGCGATTTGTTACGCCAGGCCAGGGAACTCGACATCAATCTGTCGCACACCTTGGAACAGTCCCTGGCCGAGGCGGTGAACCGGAAACGCGCCGAACGCTGGTTGCAGGAGAACCGCGAGGCGATCGCCCAGTACAACGCCGACGTGGAACAGAACGGCGTGTTCGGCGAAGGTCTCAGGAGTTTCTGATGGCTCAGTTCAAGGTTTACTGCAACCTCGATGCCGCGACCCGCACCACGACGCCCTATCTCCTCGACGTGCAAAGCGATTTGCTGAGTGATCTGTCCACCCGGGTGGTGGCGCCTCTGCGGCTCGCCGCCCACTATTCCGGCAAGTCCATGACCACCCTGATGCCTGGTTTCAGCATCGAGGGGCAGGAGGTTATCGCGCTGATCCAGCAGTTGGCCGCCGTTCCGCCCCGCGCCATCGGCGCGGAAGTCGCCGATCTGTCGGACCGGCGCTTCGACATCATTGCCGCGCTCGATTTTCTCATTTCGGGCTATTGAAAACGGCGGGATGGCCGTTCGACCATCCCTCCGGTGTTCATCCGCTCAAGCCGCCAAGGCTTCCGCTCGCGCCTGCTTCCGCGCCCGCCAGGCGCGCAAGCCGGCGGCGCCCAGGCCCAGCAGGGTCAGGGCCGGAGTGGAGGGTTCCGGGATAGCGTTGGTGGTGTCGGCGATGTGGATCGGCGTATCGGCCGTGTCGTTGTAGGCCCATTCCTTGATGGTGACGATGCCGCCGGTCAGGTCGAAATTAATGGTGGCCCAGCCATACAGCAGGTCGGTGCCGCTTAAGAAGCGGAAGCCGAAATAGTTGTCGCCGGGATTGAAGCCATAGTTGAAGTCGTAGCCGATGATATAGGCACTTCCGCTTGTCTGCATGGCGTTGCGGGAATTGGTGCCGGATGTGCTGCCCCTACCCCAGACATAGCTATTGGCCAGCGTCGGGCCAACCCAAAAGCTTTTGGCCAGGGCCTGAACATTGTCGGTGAAAAAGGTGGGTCCCACCAATCCCCGACCGTTCATCGGGGCATTGCTGGTGGTTTGGCTGGCGAAGAAAATGTAGCCGGTGCTGAAGCTGCCCGATTTCCGAAGCCGGAAGTCCGCACCATTTGCTCCGTCCACATCCCAGTTCACGGAGGCGCCATCAGCTACATTGAAGTTCAGGCTGACCGGCGTATTGCCGTAGATGATGTTGGCCTGCGCTGGCAGCAGGTACAAGGCCGACAGCGAACCGGCGGCCAGGGAGATTTTCTGGGTGTAGCTCAGGCCGGAGCCGGAGGCAACAGGGCGTGCGGTATGATTGGATTGCATCGAAAAATTCCTCTTAAAGTTGGAACAAGTGATCATTGTTTTGATCATTTTGTTATAAGCATAATTTATGCCATAAAAATTTTTATTTGATTTCAATAGATTAAGATTTGCTTATTATTAATACTGTAAAAAAAGCTGACACCTGGCAGTGCCTCTTTTCAGTCATTTATTTAAAAATCAAACACTTATGTTTCGAGGGGGGTGTCAAAAAATTTTACACTTTTTTGAATGGTAGTGCTGATTTTTATATAAGCTATTGAGGAATAAAGGAATAGGGGTTTTAGAGAAGTGTAAAAAATCTCTTGCTGTAAATTTTCCAGTGACGAATATCAAACATGTTATACTATGTTAAAAGTATACACTTTTGTTTGAATTAAGAGGACATCGATATGGCAACGATTGAAATCATTATCCGAGATGATCATGGCAATACAATAGAAG
>CAIMUS010000308.1 GCA_903844665.1 uncultured Pseudomonadota bacterium | reverse complement strand
CGTTCCTGGGAGCGCCGGCGTCCCCGCCGGCATCAATCCGGCCAAAGGCCGGCGCTTTCAAGGAGCCGGCGGGGACGCCGGCGCTCCCAGGGGGGACCAGCGGCAATGATGAAGGCGCCTCACGCTTTTTAATTACATCCATCGGATGCGATGACTTGACATTTCCAGTGGTTGCGGTCGCTCATCGTTTTGTCTACTGTTGGAGTGCTCGGGGCTGGCTTAACCCATTGAAAATAAATTGGAATGGTTCTGGGGATTAGACAGAATGATTCATTTTGTCCAGTGTATCCCCCGCTACATGGATGCTTCCCCCTTCGGCGTGCGATAGAATACTAAAATACTACGTCAGGCCGTGCACCAGTCGTGCCCTGGTCGGGAGACGTGGTAGATATACAGAAGCCATTTAATCACTTGTTAGGAGCAGCATCGATGTGGAACTGGCCCAAGCAGACAAAGATCACCGTTACCGTAACTGCCCTTTCCTTGATAAGCCTCATCTTGGCTTTGTTCAGTCGATCTATGCCGTTGAGCCTGACTTTTTTGCCACATGACGTTGAATGGCTGCTGTTTCTTTCCGTAGCAATGCTCCTTCCGTTGTATAGAAGCCAGATATTTAATGAAGCGTTCTTGAAAGCAGACATTGAGAGGCTACACGAGGATGTCCTTCACATTAAGCAGCACATGCGTAGCGGAGTGTTCAAATTTGTTGGTAAGGCGAACGAAGTGGGGCAGTTTATCGGGGAAAAAATACTCAGCGCCGGCGAGGTTTTTAATACCTTTATCGTTTACGAAAACCCTTATACCGCGAAAACAAGTATGTCAGTCAAGAGAGCAATGGTTCAGTTTTTGAGGGAAGAGAAAGGACTGTGGGAAGAAACCGTTTCGCCGTTGGGACGCAGAAGGGTAGTCGAGATAGAGAAAGAATTGGGCCAGTTGCCCGAGTACTTTAAGGTGCGTGTTATCAAGGAGGATAAAGGATCATTTCCTGTCTGCAATTTTATCGTACTACGGTATCCAAGGTCACTGGACCGATCTGACGAGATATTCTTTGGGTGGGGCTATTTTAGAGGCAGCTCAAATGAGAATGTATTCTGGTCGGATGATCCAAGCTTGGTTTCTTTTTTCCTTGGCTATCACAAAGCTCTGAGAGACAGCGAAGTATCTGACGTCTACACTCCGGCAGACGATAATTCTTCTAACGTCCGGCTAAACAGCGAACCCAAACCGCGCGCATAGTTCACAATTAAAGCCCGCGTAGGGCGGAACCATGGATGGGTTCCGCCGAATGGGAATGGTTCGGAGAGATGATCTGGCCGTTTGCCACGGCACCGAATGGGGGCGGGTTTATGCGGAATTGACCGGCGGCATGGCGGATCTACCTCGACTGCTGCAACTCAGCCGGGTAGCCCGCGTAGACCGGCGGCATGGCGGATCACATCCCTGTATCCGCCCTACCTCGACTGCTGCAACTCAGCCGGGAGCGGGTCGGGGTAACGGGATTGCGCCCGTTACCCCTCCCATACCACCGGACGTGCGGTCTTCCGCATCCGGCGGTTGAACCCGGCGGTGTTGTTCACCGCAGAATGAGGAAAAACCTTTTCCTGCATTCCATTCAGCACCTTCTCTTCCTCAACCGCTCGTGGCCTCGCTCGCTTCCCGCAGTGTCGCTTCCTGCCGGAATCCACCGGCCTTCCGCTCCACCACCAGTCCGGTGAGCTGCCGCTGTGGCAGCGTCCGTCCGTTTCGGAAGACTCCTGGCGAGTCCATAAAGGTTGTTGGAATGGTCTGTTTCGTGGTTCTTCGGCCCTTCGCTCCACGCGGTTTCCCGCGCTTCTTCGCTACTATGGCCTCTGCTGACTCCTCCTCGACTCTCATCGAGGAGGTCTCCCCGGGTAAGGCACCAAGACTTTCGGCCCGGATCGCCAGACTCTACCTCGAAGCAAGAAAAAGGGGTCAGACACGAATGGCACTAACTTTTCACGTAACCTATTGATTCCGCTATTTTTTAGGCCATCAGCTTGGCTTTAAATTGACGGTAGTGTTCCAAAACTGTTGCGAATCATTTATAAGTAACTGTTT
>CAIMUS010000307.1 GCA_903844665.1 uncultured Pseudomonadota bacterium | reverse complement strand
TCTATTGTATTGCCATGATCATCTCGGATAATGATTTCAATCGTTGCCATATCGATGTCCTCTTAATTCAAACAAAAGTGTATACTTTTAACATAGTATAACATGTTTGATATTCGTCACTGGAAAATTTACAGCAAGAAAACTTTTGGGTTCTGCCTCCAACTGAAATGACTCCGTCCGGCGCCAGCATCCAGTGGCGTTGTGTGTCATTGATTCCCTGTTGGATCACTTGATCAAATACGCCATTCGAGATATAAGTCCGTGCGATCTTGCCGATATGAACCAGCGCTTGCGTCACGGCTTTGACATCCTGGGGAATATTCGGGCAGTTTTTGCCAACGGGTTTGCTGATCGTGAGTATATTCATACGGTTCTCCTAGCAAAAAAAGCAGGGTGCGCGCCGCGCGCCATTTGCCGCGCCCGAACCAACCGCATTGGCGGGAACGGCAATGTTGCCCGGCAGGTAAAATAATTTATTTTCCATGGTGACAGCGCCTCGAGCCGCGCCGATACGCGCCATAAAGTCCGGCTTCGGGCAGGCTCATCGCTTCGGAGCGGCGGCCATGGCGCTCTCGTTCCTCTGGGTAAATTCACTTGGGATTGAAGATCGATCCCGGCTGACAGCCGGGGTCAGGTCCAGGGACCGGCCAGTGGGGTGGGCGGGTCCGCCAGGGATTGCCAGCGCAGCAGCCGTGCCGCATTGCGCCGGCGGTAGCTCAGGAACGGCATGATGCCGCGGTCGAGAATGGCGGTGGCGGCGCGCTCACCCAGCAACACCTCGGCGCAAGGCTGCAACTGGATTTCGTCCGCCTCCCGATAGGTGTAGGCGGGCAGATCCGCCAGCTCCCGATAGGCATCCAGCGGCGCCGACCAGCCATGGTCGAGAAACGCCTGCCCCAGCAGCAAGGCGCAGGCGCAGGCAGGATTGCCCCACAGCAAGGCCCCACGGTCGGGGCCGGAGGGCATTTCCTCGAAATCGAAACCCTCGACAGGATCGGTTTTTTCGCCATAGGGCAGGCGCAGCAGCAGTCGTGGCAACGCCAGGCCGAGCCAGGGAGCGATGGGACTGGCGCGCAGCGTTCGCCAACGCTGCCCGGCCTCCCGCTCCAGCGGCTTCCAGGCGACGGGATCGGCGGCGTCGGTCAGGGAAGTGCAGCCCAGCGTCTCGCACCGGGCCTCCGCCAGAAATGGCGCTCCGGCCTGGGCGCCCAGAGTCCCCAGCAACGTCAGCAAGGCGATATCTTCCGCCGCCGTCCCGAAATCATAGTTGCCGATAAGCAGCGACCAGGGCCGGCCGCCGGCAATATCCTGCTCTGTTTCCACCAGCAGGCGGTACAGCGCCGACGCCGGTACGTCGCCCCCGGCGGCGTGGAAATCCGCCAGCAGTTCGGCGTGGGTCACGTCCAGCAGATACAACTGCAAGGCTTCTCCAGTCACCAGGGTCGTGACCAGCTTGTGCACGCTGCGCCAGACCGCTTCCAGCGCCTGAAAGTCCGGCTGGTGAAGTAGGGCGCGCAGTTGTCCGCCGACGATCTGATCGACGCCGGCGACCAACTGCTCCTGGCGGGAATCCGGCGCGGGGACGATATAGGGTTGAACCAGGGTGCGGATCAAGCGGCTGATATCCACCCCTGCCGGTCGAGCGGCAGGGTCTCGAGGAGAAGACAGCGGGCGTCTGCCCAGCAGTCGCTCGATCAGGCCGGCGTCGTCTTCCGGCACCGAAGGCTTGTCCTGAGCCGCTGGAGGCGGTTGTGAAATTGTCGATTCCATCCCCAATTCCGCGGCCGCCTGGGTGAAACTGGCAGGATCCAGCAGCCGGGCACGAAGCTGCCGTAGATATTGGAATAACGGCAGGCGTCGATACAGCACCAGGGGGTGAAAATCATCCAGAGAGCGAAAGTCGATATGGATCTGTGCGCCCGCCTGTTCGCCGACAGCAAGCTGTAGCGAGGGGGCAAGGCGGGTCAGCACGGCGTCCAGAGTATCCACATCCACGGCCAGCAGGGGCTGGTCGCGCAGCCGGGCGACCATCTCCTGCGGCTCCCTCTGGCCGCGGCCGCTGAAGTCGCCCAGCATTAGAATGCGCATGGCGCTGTTCCGGCCGTACGTCGAAGCCGGCGCTTCCGACCGTTTGAAGGTAAACTCAACTTCCATCCGCTGTGGCATAGAAACCTGCCTTGTCAAATTGGCTGATTGGTACTATATATATTAGTCTATCGGGGATACATTATTCTGCCAGGCGATGGGGTGAAGATTTTTCCAGCGGCGAACACCCTGCGCCACTAATCCTTGCCTGGCTGAAGTCTTCACTACTACCGGGAGATCGACCTGATGCCCATCACCCAAAGCCATAGACCCATCGCGGTCAACAGTCCGCTGGGTGAGGACGTACTGGTATTGCGGCGCATGACGGCGAGCGAAGGGCTAAGCCGCCTGTTCGAGTTTCAGCTCGATCTGCTGAGTGAAAACGACAATATCCATCTTGCCGATGTGCTGGGCCAGCCGATGACCGTGCGGTTGGAGTTGCTCGATGGCGGCAACCGCTACTTCAACGGCGTCGTCAGTCGCTTCTGTCACCTCGGGCCGCAGGGCCGCTATACCGACTATCAGGCCACGCTGCATCCCTGGCCGTGGCTGCTGACCCGCACCGCCAATTGCCGGATTTTTCAAAACCAGACCGTGCCCGACATCCTCAAAGCCATCTTCCAGCAGCGGGGCCTGACCGATTATTTCGAGGATCGCCTCAGCGCCGGCTATCGGACCCGGGACTACTGCGTCCAGTACCGGGAAACGGACTTCAACTTTATCAGCAGGCTGATGGAGCTGGAGGGTATCTACTATTATTTCCAGCATACCGACGGCAAGCATACGCTGGTGCTGGCCGATTCCTCCAGCGCGCACGAGGCCACCCCCGGTTGCGAGCAACTGCCCTATTTTCCACCGGATACGCAGTTGAGCCGGCGGGAGCATATCGCCGATTGGGCTTATTTCCAGCAGGTCCAGCCGGGAGTCTGCGCGCTGAACGACTTCGATTTCACCGCGCCGAAAAAAAATCTGCAAAGCAAGCGGACCATCGCCCGCCCGCATGCCCAGGCCGAATTCGAAGTCTTCGACTATCCCGGCGGCTACGTACAATCCGCCGACGGCGAGACTTACGCCCGGGTCCGCATCGAGGAGCTACAGGCCCAGTACGAACGCTTCCAGGCCCGAACCAATGCCCGCGGCCTGGCGGTCGGCGCGTTATTCAAGCTGGTGGAGTGTCCGCGGGAAGAGCAGAACCGCCAGTATCTGGTCGAATCGACCGATTACACGCTGCAATCCAATGAATTTGCGCCTGCTTCCCAGGCGGCGGCCGGTGAGGAATTTAGCTGTCGCTTCACGGCCATGGATGCCCAGCACCCCTATCGTCCGCTGCGCCTGACGCCCAAACCCATCGTACAGGGACCGCAGACCGCCATCGTGGTCGGCAAGGCGGGCGAAGAGATCTGGACCGATAAGTATGGCCGGGTCAAGGTCCAGTTCCACTGGGATCGGGAGAGCAAAGGCGACGAGACCAGCTCGTGCTGGATTCGGGTGGCCCAGCTCTGGGCAGGGGCGCGGTGGGGTGGGATGGCGATTCCTCGGATCGGGCAAGAGGTCATCGTGGAATTCCTCGAAGGCGATCCGGACTGCCCGATCATTACCGGTCGGGTGTATAACGGCGCCAGCATGCCGCCGTATGAATTGCCCTCTAATGCCACCATGACTACACTGAAGAGCAATTCCATCAAGGGTGGGGGCGGTTTCAACGAGATCCGGTTCGAGGATAAAAAAGGTCAGGAACAGATTTTCATCTACGGTGAAAAGAATCAGGACATCCGCCTCAAAAACGACGTCTACGAATGGGTCGGCAACGACCGCCATCTGATTATCAAGAAGGATCGGCTCGAAGAGATCGATGGCGACAAGCACCTGACCGTCAAGGGTGATCACAACGAAAAGGTGAGCGGCACCCTTTCCATCGACGCCGGGATGGATATGCAGGAAAAGGTCGGCCAGAAGCATGCGCTGGAGGCCGGCATGGAGATCCACCTGAAAGGCGGGATGAACGTGATTATCGAAGCCGGCATGAGCATAACGCTTAAAGCCGGTGGAGGATTCATCGTCGTCGGGCCGGCCGGCGTCACCATTTCCGGCACGCCGGTGCTCATTAACAGTGGCGGTTCGGCGGGTTCCGGTTCCGGCTGTTCACCGGAGGCGCCGAAACCGCCCAAGGAAGCCACTACGGCCGAGCCCGGTGCGACCAACGAAGTCCAGTCCGGCTCCGCCGCCACGAGCAGCGTCCAATTGAGCACTATCAAGGTGGGGAGCTTTACGCACCCACAAGCCCAAACGCTGGCCAACGCCGCCCAGACCGGCGTCCCGTTCTGCGAAAAGTGTGAAGCGGCCCGGCGGGCTCTGGCACAGCAACAGAGCGGCTAGCGGGACCGTTACCGAGGGCTACCGTATGAATGCTGACAGGCGAGTGGAGACCTTGCGCCGACTCCTCTATGAGGAAAGCAGCGGCCAGGTCTATGGGATTCTGGATGGCGCCTCCATCCCCAACCTGCTGCCGCTGCTCAGCCAGCATGCTATCGTCAATGTGTGTTTATTCCGCGGCGAACTGGACCCCGAACTGGCCATGACCGCCCCCTATCTGGTGCAACTGCCGCCGAAATCCCCCTTCACCGAGCTACTGTTGCGACAGGGCTGGGGCAAACACTGGGGAATCCTGGCGGTTTCCAGCGAGGAACTGCGGATCCTGCGGCTGCACTTCCGCAAATTCATCATGGTCTGGGATCCGGAGGGCAAGCCGCTGTATTTCCGCTATTACGACCCCCGGGTGTTGCGGGTTTATCTGCCGACCTGCACGGCGGACGAGCTACGCACGGTGTTCGGCCCGGTCAGCGCTTATGTGCTGGAGGGAGAAACCGCTGACACCGCCTGGCGTTTTACCTATGCGGGCAACACCCTGGGTAAGGACGCGCTGGCGCTACTGCCCACCCCATCCGCTTGACAGGAGAATGAGATGCCGATGCACGTCTGTTCGGGAGCCATGTTGCAATGCAGCTTCGGCCTGGCGCCGAGTACGCTGATGGTGCTACCGGTCAACCGGATGATGACCAGCAACATGCCGGCGGCCAACATCATGGACAACAAACCCATGGTCAACATCATGCCGTTCGGTATGTGCACCAGTCCGGCCAATCCCACGGTGGCCGCGGCGACCGCGGCGGCGTTGGGGGTGCTGACGCCCATGCCGTGCATTCCCGTGACCCCGGCGCCGTGGGCTCCCGGCGCCCCCACCGTGTTGCTGGGCAACATGCCGGCGCTGGATAACACCTGCAAGCTGATGTGCACCTGGGGCGGGGTGATCCAGATTGTCAACCCCGGCCAGGTTACCGAGCAGATTCCGTGAGGGGAGGGGAAGTTGCTATGTTATTGATTCGCAAGGAACAGATGGAGGTGTTGAGCGCATATATGCGCGAGCAATTTGAATGGCGTATGGTAGAACACCTCCGGGCGACTTTTCCTGATCGCACCCGAGACTTACCCAATGAGAGAATTCGCGTCGTGGTGCGGGACAGTATCCGGAAGGCTGAAAGCTATGGTATTGAATATGAGGACGATATCCGACGCTTTATCGAATATCTGGTGATATACGGGCTGCAATTGGACACTCAGGCGGAAACACAGTGGATCGGTGATATTCTGCGGCGTAATGATCTCGATGGTACCGCCAAGATGAACCTCATTGACAGTCGTGAGCTGGAAGCACTGAGAGTACAGACATGGGCAGGCTGAGTAGACCCCTTAACCATGATGCTGTGCGGACGGCAGACGACGACTTCTATGCCAAACATCCGGAGTTGGTCAAAAATGGCAAACGTATTCCATTGTCAGCGATTGATCCCAGCCAAGCTGATTTGCGCGAGGAATGGGCAGATCTGTATAAAAAACACGGTGGGAAAGAAGAAGGTGATCAAAACAAACCGCCCGCTAAAAAACCTGATGATCCGGTGCAGCCGTGTCCTCTGACAGTACCCAACACTTACGGTAAGGGCATCAAGCTTGAGGGTAACGAGGAATTCCGGAAGAAGACCATCGCGGAGCTCGACCGCATCAATAAGACTCCAAGCGGAGCCAAAATGTTGAAGTCAATTGACGACAGTGGGAAGACTGTGACCATTAAGCAGACGTCTGACGGAAACGGCGCATCTCCGGCTGATATTTCTAAGGCGAAGTTAAGATCCGACGGAAAGCCTGGAGAAGGAAGCGATACCACCGTGAAGTTCAATCCGGATAAAACCCAAATCGGCGACGGAAGCGAAGCCTGGATGAAGAGGCCCCCTGGCGTTGGTCTGGCGCACGAGATGGTTCATGCATACCATAATGCGAATGGAACGAACGATTTCACTGCTAAGGGTGAGGACATGGCTGTTGGAGTAGCACCTTATGATAAGGAACCAGTCACCGAGAACAAGATTCGTGAGGAATGGGATCCAAAACAACCGCTTCGACCGCATTATTAGTATGAAAACAACTCTGCGGGCCGTATTGGTCTGCTCGTTGTCGCTCAATTGCATGGCAGGCGGCGGCCCACTGGGCCAAGAGAGCCAAAAGATGAAGAGAACCATGAACTCGGAAAAGCTCAAGCTTCAGGTGACACTGACCGCAACCGGCAACAAGCTCCGGATGGCGTACGCCGCGGAAAACAAGTCGGGAAGGGATGTGTATTTGCTCGACGCTCCGTACCGCTTACTGAACGGGTATCCGACTGGCGATTCAATTCTGGGTTACACCATAGTGGAACGTGACATGTTGACTTTGTTGCGAGGCGTGCTTCGGATTCCAGAAGGGCTGCAGGTAGAAATACCTGAAATGCCGTATGCCCGGCTGCTCTTGGCGGGCCAAAAAAGGCAGGGCGTTGTGGAATCGTCGATGCCGCTTGCCTTTAACAACCCATATGATTGGGTCGATCACGAGCAAGTGTACAAAGTCAGAAAGGTACGTCTAAGAATTGGCTATGTGTTCATGAGTCAGCTGGCTCCGCAACCGGAGTCAGTCAATATGGATGGCGAAATGGTTTACCGAGTAACCTATCGTCAAGTAATCGATGTCCAGCAGTTCGCTGAGACGCCGTTTCAGGACTTTTCAATAACGCTCGTCCAAAAGCCTTGAGCCCGTAGCCCGTAGCCCGTAGGTTGGGGTGAGGTACGAACCCCAACATTTTGCGATGGTGGGGTTTACCGTTGGGGTTCCTTCGTCACCCCAACCTACAATTGGAAACTCGCGTAGCCCGTAGGTTGGGGTGAGCCCGTAGGTTGGGGTGAGGAACGAACCCCAACATGTTCCGATCGGGGGTTAACGTTGGGGTTCGTACCTCACCCCAACCTACGGATTCACAACCCGGGTAGGGTAGATATTGCCTATTTTCCTCGTTGGTTATCAAGCAACCTCATTTTCAGTGAGATACCCTCTGAACAATGCAGCACTCACAGCAGCGAAAAACGGCACGGTATAGCTGGGATGATTACGTCACCTGGCCTGGCGATGAACGCTGGGAGCTCATTGCTGGCGTCGCCTATGACATGTCCCCGGCTCCTTCCATCAAACATCAAACCGTAGCTGGCAGGATTTACAGCCGCCTGGAGCAGAAACTGGAGGGAAAAACCGGTAAAGCCTTCATCGCGCCGACGGCTGTGGTGCTGTCCGAAGCCGATATTGTTCAACCGGACGTGTTGATCGTCTGCGACCCTAACAAGATTACTGGGCAAAACATCCAGGGTGCGCCGGATGTGGTGGTTGAGGTACTGTCGCCGGGGACGGCGATGAAAGATCTCAGGGAGAAGAAGGCGCTTTATGAGCGGTTCGGTGTCAGGGAGTATCTCATCATCGATCCGTTGGAAGTCTACGCCCAGCGCTTCACCCTTACACCAAGCGAGGGATACGATAAGGGAGAGGTGTTCGGGCCGCAGGAGATTTTGCGGCTAAACACGATTCCTGGCGTCGAGTTGAATTTGTGGGAGGTGTTCGAAGTTGAGGCGCCTAAGGATGGCGTGCTTTCAACGCAGAGCGTATAAACTGCATCCTACCTCTCGCTGCTCTATTAACCCGGTGAATGGTTACAGCCCATGAGGAGCATACACCATGGCTCAGCAGGCATTGGATCAACCTATCTATACCTACCGTGATTACCTGACGTGGCCAGAAGATCATCGTTGTGAACTCATCGCTGGGCGGATATTTTCGATGGCGCCGGCGCCCAGCCTGGACCATCAGACAGTGGTCGTAGAACTCACTACCCAGATTGCCATCCAACTGCGTGGTAAACCTTGTCGTGTCCTCAGCGCCCCTTTGGATGTCCGACTGCGGGAGGAAACAGAGTCGGAGAATGAGATAAAAAATGTGGTGCAGCCCGATATTCTCGTCGTTTGTGATGCCAACAAGCTCGATCAGAGAGGATGTCTGGGCGCCCCCGATTGGATTATCGAAGTTTTATCCCCTGGAACGGCGGCTAAAGATCATATCCATAAGCGCCTGCTTTATGAACGGCATGGCGTCCTGGAATACTGGCTGGTACACCCCACTGACCGGCTGGTGGCTATTTACCGACTGAATACCGAAGGCAAATACAATCAAGCCGAGATTCTGGAAACACGCGGCAGGCACACGGTTGGCAGCCTGCCAGATCTGGAAATCGATTGGGAAATCGTGTTTCGGAATTTGTGACCTACGGACTCGGCAGGAAAAACAGCCCGTAGCCCGTAAGTTGGGGTGAGAAACGAACCCCAACATTGTGAACCCCTTCATGCCACCGCCTGGTTACGGTAAGCTTGGCACTTTCCGGGACCACAGGCATTCACCCATCCCATGCAATCCCTGGCCAATAAACGCCTACTGCTCGGTGTGACCGGCGGCATCGCCGCCTATAAAAGCGCCGATCTGGTCCGTCGCCTGAAGGAAATCGGCGCGGATGTACAGGTCGCCATGACCCCCGCCGCCACCCATTTCGTCGGCCCCCTCACCTTCCAGGCCGTATCCGGCCGGCCGGTGCGGCTGGAGTTGTTGGACCCCAACGCCGAGGCCGGGATGGGCCATATCGAACTGGCCCGCTGGGCGGATTTACTGCTGATCGCCCCGGCCAGCGCCGATTTCATCGCCCGCCTGGCGCACGGTTTCGCCAACGATCTGCTGAGCACGCTGTGCCTGGCCACCGACAGACCCATTGCGGTCGCTCCCGCCATGAACCGCCTGATGTGGCGAAATCCCGCCACCCGGGAAAACTGCCGGATTCTGACCCAACGCGGCATCCGGCTCTGGGGGCCGGCCGCCGGCGAGCAGGCCTGCGGTGAAGTGGGTGAAGGCCGGATGCTCGAACCCTTGCAGTTGCGCGACGCGGCGATCGCCCATTTCACCACGGACGGCAGCCTGCGGGATTTAAAAGTGCTGATCACCGCCGGTCCCACCCGCGAGGATATCGACCCGGTACGGTTTATCAGCAACCGCAGCACCGGCAGGATGGGTTTCGCCGTCGCCGATGCCGCCGCCTGCGCCGGCGCGCGCGTGACCCTGGTGAGCGGACCCGTCAGCCTGCCGACTCCCCCCGACGTGGAACGCATCGACGTGGCCAGCGCCCAGGAGATGTACGACGTGGTGATGAGCAGGGCAACCGCGGCGGATATCTTCATCGCCACCGCCGCCGTGGCCGATTACCGGCCGGCGGCGCGGACCGAACATAAGATCAAGAAAACCCAGGAAACATTCACCCTCACCCTGGAGCGCAATCCGGATATCCTCGCCACCGTGGCGGCGCTGGACCACGGTCCCTTTACCGTGGGCTTCGCCGCCGAAACCCGGAATGTCCTGGAATACGCCGAAGACAAACGCCGCCGCAAGCAACTCGACATGATCGCCGCCAATCAGGTCGGCGTGCCGGGCAGTGGCTTCGAAAGCGAGCAGAACGCTCTGCATGTGCTCTGGGAGGGTGGCGAAAAAGTCCTGCCGCTGGCCGATAAAACCCAGTTGGGTCATGAACTGATTGCCCTGATCGCGGAGCGCTATCATGCCCGCCGTCATTGAATTGAAAATCCTCGATCCCCGGATCGGCCGGGAAATCCCCCTGCCCCACTACGCCACCGCCGGTTCCGCCGGCCTGGACCTGCGCGCCTGCCTGGAGGCGCCCCTGACCGTGCAACCCGGCGAGACTCACTTGATCCCCACCGGCATCGCCATTCATATCGCCGATCCTGGACTGGCCGCCGTCGTTCTGCCGCGCTCCGGGCTGGGCCATAAGCATGGGATCGTCCTGGGCAATCTGGTGGGCCTGATCGACAGCGATTATCAGGGCCAGTTGTTCATTTCCTGCTGGAATCGGGGCGCCGAGGCCTTCACCGTTCAGATCGGCGAACGTATCGCCCAACTGGTGATCGTGCCGGTGGTGCGGGCGGAATTCGCCATCGTCGAGGACTTTGCCGCCAGCCGGCGCGGCAACGGCGGTTTCGGGCATTCCGGCCGCCATTGAGCCTTCTTCTCCATCCATTTTCGCCAACGAGAATCGTAATGACAGCCAACCCCACAGCCGCAACCAATCCAGCCCACGTCCTCATCGAGGCCCTGCCCTACATCCGCCGCTATTACGGCAAAACGATCGTCATCAAATACGGCGGCAACGCCATGGAGGGCGATGAACTGAAAAACAGCTTCGCCCGCGATATCGTGCTGATGAAGCTGGTCGGCATCAACCCGGTGGTGGTGCACGGCGGTGGTCCCCAGATCGGCAACCTGCTCAAGCGTATCGGCAAGGAGAGCCGCTTCGTGGACGGGATGCGGGTGACCGACAGCGAAACCATGGATGTGGTGGAGATGGTGCTGGGCGGTCTGGTGAACAAGGAGATCGTCAATAACATCAACCGTCACGGCGGTTGTGCGGTGGGACTGACCGGTAAGGACGGCGATTTGATCCGCGCCCGGAAACTGACCATCGCCCGCAAGACGCCGGAACTGGAAGAGCCGGAGATTATCGATATCGGCCACGTGGGCGAAGTCGCCAGCATCGATAAATCCATCGTGGAAACCCTGACCCAGGGGAATTTTATTCCCGTGATCGCGCCCATCGGCGCGGGTCAGGACGGTCACGCCTACAACATCAACGCCGATCTGGTGGCCGGCAAGATGGCCGAGGTGCTGCGGGCCGAGAAGCTGATTCTGCTGACCAATGTCACCGGTCTGCTGGACAAGGATGGTAAGCTGATTATCGATCTGTCCGCCCGCCAGGTACAGGGACTGATCGAGGACGGCACGATCCGTGGCGGCATGCTGCCCAAGATCAAATGCGCCCTGGATGCCGTGCTGGGCGGGGTCAAATCGGCCAATATCATCGATGGCCGGGTGGAGCATGCGGTCTTGCTGGAGCTGTTCACCGATCAGGGCAGCGGCACGTTGATTCGAAGCTGACGGTCACTAAATCCCCCGGCTAAAATCTCCCGGTTTGCTATGACGCTGTCCCCGGCAACAGTAATTCCGCCGCCTGCCGGGCCACCCCCACGCTGAAGGAGGTGTCGATTCCGAAATACAGATTGGCCAACGCCAGCGTCCAGGTCGGAACCAGCAGAAACAGCGGCGCTTCTTGCGGTGGCGCCCGGCCGTCCGGCAGGGGCCGGAAATACGCCGCTTCCACCACCCGCCAGATATAGATCAGCGCCAACAGCGAGGTGAGCAACACCAGCACCGCCACCGGCCACCAGCCGCGTTGCAGTATGCCCAGCAGCAGATACCATTTGCTGATGAAACCGGCGGTCAGCGGCACCCCGATCAGGCTCAAGCCGCCGAGCGTGAAAGCCCCCATGGTCCAGGGCATGGTCCGACCCAGTCCGGCCATATCCTCCAATTTGGCGGAACCGATCCGGAAGGAGACGCAACCCAGCGCCAGGAACAAGGCGCCTTTCATCAGGGCATGATTGAACAGATGGACGATGGCGGCGGTCAGGCCGGTTACCGATACCAGGCTGATGCCCAACAGCATATAGCCGATCTGGGCAACGCTGGAGTAGGCCAGCATCCGCTTGACGTTGTTCTGGAAAATGGCGACCAACGAAGCGCTGACGATGCCGGCCAGGGCGAGCGGCAGCAACACCCAGTCCAGTTGCATTGTGCCGAAGGAGAAAGCCGCCCCGAAGAGGGTAAAAAAGATCCGCAGCAGCACATACACCGATACTTTGGTGGCGGTGGCGGCGAAAAACGCCGTAACGACCGAAGGACCGTAGGCATAGGCGTTGGGCAGCCACAGGTGTAGCGGAAACAGGGCCAGCTTGAGCCCGATGCCCACGGTCAGGAACGCGAACGCCGCATGCGCGGTGCGGGTAGGCGTTACCGCCGGTAACCGCCGGGCCAGATCTTCCATGTTCAGCGTGCCGGTCAGCACGTACAGATAACCGATGCCGATCAGGATGAAGGTGGCGCCGATCGTGCCCATGATCAGATATTGATACGCGGCGGTCAGCGCCCGTCGGTCCCGGCCCACGCTGATCAGCGCATAGCTCGACAGTGAAGAGATTTCCAGGAACACGAACAGATTGAAGGCGTCGCCGGTGATAGTGATGCCCAGCAGACCGGTCAAACACAACAGATAGGTGGCATAGAACCAGGCATGTTTTTCGACGGGCAGGCGGACCCGGCGTTCGACCGCCGCCTGGCGGGCGAAGGTGATCACCACCGCGCCGATGCCGGTCACGAGCAGCAGCATAAAGGCGTTGAGCGCATCTATCCGGTATTCGATACCCCAGGGCGCCGCCCAGCCGCCCATCGCATAGGACAGCGTGCCGATGGCCTGCACCTGCCGCAACAGCAGCACGGCGATGCCGAATGCCAACCAGCATACGGTAGTCGCCAGCGCCCAGGCGCCGGCGCCGCGCCGCCACAGGGCGCACACGGGGGCGGCGGCCAGCGGCAGGACCACCTGCAAGGCGGGAAGATGGGAGATCAAAGCCAGCCACAAACTCAGGGGGCGTAACACAGCGACTCCTTGGGACAGGGCTACCCACTTAAGGCGGGACAATTCGACCCTGGGAGCGCCGGCGTCCCCGCCGGCTTGAGAGCATCGGCGCCAGTCAACAGCCGGCAAGATGCCGGCACTCCCAGGGGAACCCCTCTACGGTCAGCCTGCAAAGCGTCCCGGCTTAAGTGGATACCCGTTTTGCTTTCACGATGAAGTCGGCAGCGGCTTGCGGGGACACACCCCGAAGCGCCTTTGCCACGTCATCCGGAGCTGCTTTGGCCAATTTTTCGAGGGAATCGATGCCGATCTCGGCCAGGCGTCGGGCGCGCACTTCGCCGATGCCGTCGATAATGGTGAGCGGCGTGGTCGCTGATTCGAGATTCGATAGCTGTCCCTTCGCCATCACGCCAAGGGTGGTTAAGTTGGCAGAGAGGACGGCGGGTCTGCGCCCTACAGCAGGGCGAGGGGTGAATGGCCGCGCTCCGGCAACACGCGATCCACCGAAACGCACCCATTCAGTTCCACACGTTCCACAGTGACCCACCTGAGCAGGCCGACCTGCCTGTGTTTCCATGTGTTGGATATCCGTCATGGTTCGCTCGGTTTCGCAGCACGGACAAAAGCGGCAGTCGCTGGGAATTTCGCTTGGCTGGCGGCCCGGTGGCGTGGGGGCGCACAATCCTGTTTCAGGCACCGGGGGTGCTGCCACCCCAGCCTGCTCGAAGGCGACCCGAAAGTCGGAGATGGTCAGTTCGCCCGGCGCCTGGGCAATGAAGGTCACTGGCACGAGTGTGGGGGTCGAGAAGCGCAAGGAGATTCGCTTTATTTCCAGCGTTGTGCCAGTGGGAACCACTAAATGTATCTCCGCCTCAGCCGTATCGGTTGGTGACGTACCACTGGCTATTACAGAATCGAAGCCGGTAGGCAGGATTTCCAGAATCGTGGGTGAACCCGTGGATGACTTATCAGCTTTGAGCCACCGCAGTTCAACCCGAGGATTGGCTTGAGCAGATGGTCGCGTTATCGCCCGGCCCTGGAACTCCATGATAAAAGGTCGATTCCCTTTTGCCGGGATCGCTTGTACCAATTCAGCAACGTCAGCACCCACATTTCGGAATTGAATTGCACCCTCAACTGCTATCAGTGAGACGCCAGTGACTACTCTAGCCAACAGGCTCCAGTCCGAGAGTTGGCCGTCCTGCTGCTGGCTCAAATCGGCATTGGAAACAGCCTCATTGGTGGCGATCAAGGAGACCAGGTCAATAGCCGCACACACGCCGGTGGGCACAGTGAAGCGAGTCTCCGCCTGAGTTGCACCTGCGGGGGCCATCAGCCGGCTACGATGTAAAACCAGTTGCGGCTCTTGGTCCTCGAAGCATCCGACATTAGCGGCAAGGGCTTGTGATCTGCTCGATTGCCCGGCTCCTCGAACCTCCATTAGTATTCGATCCGTTCGGAGGAGTCCGCAGTCCTGATTCAACCATAGTACCTCGGCCATCGCATCAAGTTCTGTGGCAATCCCCCAGAAACTGAATTCATAAGGGCATGACCCTGCCACCGGCGCCACTTGGGAGAGAGCTGTCGGCATCAACTTTGACTCTTCAGAGAAGCGACCCAAAACCGCTACCAGATGGAAAAGATCGGGTAGGCACATGGGCGCAACTGAACCTGACGTAAGATTCCACTCCGCCGGCAACCGCATTCCTATAGGGATAGAAGCCAAAGACAGATCCAGGAAGTCGTCGACAAACAATTCGCGTTCCTCCTCACTGACCTCCGGAACTACAGTACCACCGCTATCGGCGGCAGTGACCATGTAGAGTCGGTCACCTTGAGGGGTAATGGCAAGCGCTATCGGCGAACTCTCAAGCTGAACGGTCTCGCTCTTTACAAGATCGCGCCGGAGCAAATCGACGACATCGATCTCCTTGCTGTCCTCATTAGCGATGTAGGCGCGCGTTCCTTCCGGCGAGATGGCCACGGCGACCGGGCCCTTGCCAACCGGGATGCTTGATCCAACGACGGTTTTGCGCGCGGTGTCGATGATGCTAACGTTGTTGTCTCCGGCGTTGACGACTACCGCCCATTTACCATCGGGCGTCAGGGCGATGGCGCGAGGGTCCTTTCCCACTGAAACGGCGGGAACCGGCAAGACTGGCGGTAGCGTCATCGTGTCCAAAACTTGAACTTCGCCGACCGCTTCGCCGGTTGCTGACTGTTGCCCAACGGTCACATAGAGGATGCTCCCCTCGGGTGACAATGCGAGATCGGTCGGCTGTCTATTCTCCCCGAGTTCGGCCGGATCGCCGATTTGCACATCGCTTAGGGTTGGATTGTCTTTTAAAATAACTTGTTCCAGTTTGTGCGTATCGATGAGGTAAATCCAACCTTTAAACACGGTTGACGAATGATACGCCGCCAGGTACAAGCGATTGCCGTCGGGGCTTGCCGCCAGGGCGGTAGGGCTGATATTCAATTCAATAGCCTTGCCCATCTGGCGGTGTGCCTCCGTGTCGATGACTAACAAGGTCGATCTTGACCCGCGCCGCATCCCGTCAATGACATACGCCCGGCTGCCCAGGGGATTGAAAGCGATCACATGCGGCGTGTTGGAAGTCTCGAATTCTTCCAACACTGTATGACAGGCAGCGTCGACCACCTGGATGCCTCGAGGTACGCCGACATAAACCGTTCGTCCGTCTGGACTCATAGCGATAGCCGTCGGACGTTTCTTTCCGTTCAAAGCAACAATCGCAGGCTCGCCCAGTTGGTCGCCGGAGACCAGCCACTCCTCAAAATCCCCATTGACCAGGTGCTCAATCTCAGGGCAAGATACCGGAGAGGTTCTGGCCAGGTATTGATTGAAAGCCTGGGCCACCTCATCGAAATCCAGTGCAAAATCCACCCGTCCCAGGGGCTGAAAGCGATCCAGCTTAACCCGAACCGCCGGCTCACCTGCGCCCACCTGCAATTCGATGGGCACTTGGAAACGCTCCGGTTTGCGACGGAGGCGGAAGAATGCCGCCACAGGACCGGAAACCCCAGCCGCCACCGTCTCCCGCCAGGAGAGACCACCGTCTTGAGTGCGCTGCATTCCCAATGTGCCGGTAGGTGCCGGGGCGACACTCCAGGCAAGTTCACCGTCGATACTTTGCAATATAAGCCAATATCGTTTCCCGGTTTGGAACTGGAATTCAGCGGACAATTGGACGCTGACCCATCTCGGCTGGCCGACGGCTTGTCGATCCTGTTCCTGACCCACAGGGGCGAGCAGGTCCAGGGCCACTGGGGCAGGCAAGAGAGAGGCATTGTCAGGTTTGCCATCCAGGTCATCGCGCAGGTCCAACTGAAGCCTGGCGGTACGCGTGATAGTCACCAGCAGGTCGATGGCCGTGGCCGACACCGCTTCGGTGAGCGCGATGGGCTGTGCTTGGGCCAAAGCAGGCGAAACCTCAACGGTCCCCGCCGGCGAAATGGCCCCGGTCGGCCCGTGGACGATGCGTGTCTCCTCGAAAGCCCCAGTCACGCGGGCACTGGTCCCACGCGGCGCCACGCGGGCATTCGCCGGTATGGCGACTTGCAGCACGTTCTGGTCTGCGTTGGGGAGACTGCCGAAATCGAAGGGTAACACCACTTCATTAAGTCCTGCGGGGAGCACGCGCGCCTCAACCAGGTATTCGATTTCCAGGTCGATCTGCAGGCGTGCAATGGTATCTGAGTGCAGCGCCAGAGGCGCCTGATAAAAGCCGTTTTGCGGCTCCGCATCGGCCAAAAACGCGTTCAGCACAGCCGCAAAATCGGGCGATGTCTCGGCAGTGACCAACTCCCCGACCCGTGTCCAAAACGGTGGTATCTGACCCAGGCGTACACTTATGTTGGTTGGAAAAGATCGTATCGTCACATGACTGATGTCCAAGCTGCCAGGGCGAGTTAACTTGAACTTGTTTACCGTCAGGCCAGGTAGCTTGCCGTCAGCTGGCACTTGAAAAAGCTGGGTGTCGCTGGGGGACTTGATCGCACCTTTATCGTTAATTTCCACATAAATCCCGCCGAGGTCCACTTGTAGATTGGCGCCCGGGGCGCCGGTCGAGGTCCCGGCGCCCGGCACAGCCGCAATGTTTGTTCCTGCTACCGACCCCAGCGTGCACCGGGCATGGAAGTCGACCTCAACGAAACCATCCCCCTTGGTCTTGGTCGCACCCCAATCGCCCTGACCATTGGCAAAGACGATGTTTTCCTCGAACAACTCGCCTTGGGCGCCTTTCGTTGGGGTCAGCGTCAGGGTAGCCTTCGTGACGCGCGCGCCGGCCGGGATGCTCTGTACCAACAGGGTAAGGTCACCTTGGAATGGGACGTTGCTGCCGTCGTAGCGATCACTCGTTCTCATCTCAAGGCCTCAAACTATCTTTCAAGAAAAGCCGCTGCGAAAGGTTCACAATTTCGTGAGCAGCACGCGCTAAACTTTTAGGAGCAGCATGACCTTGAGTTCTTCACCATCAACGCCGGGTACCGGTTCGGGGGCTTCATGCTCTTTTACTGTCTGAACAATCGCAGATTGGAGCAATGTCACGCCAAGGGTATTGAAATCGAAATGCGTTACGGTGATCTGGGTAGGCGCGGGACTCGGAAAAACGTTGCCGACATCGGTTGACGAAGGCAAAGGGTAATTTATTGTTTTGCGCGGTCGCATCTGAAACCACATGTCGTCCCAATCGCCTCTGTCTTTCAATTCTTTTACGGTCCGTTTTTCACCACAACACCTGTCAAACCATGGGGAATGGCAGCACTGGTCGTCATCGAACTCATCGTTCGGATCTGCAAAGAATGCCTTCCAGAATTCGGTTTCCAAGTCGCCCAGACTGGAGCTATCGGTATACTTGACCTTGTAGAGCGCCAGCATGTCCTTGAACGGAATTCGGTAAGGAGGTCCATCCTTGGGTTCGATTTCAACGTGTTCAGTGGGGCCGCCTGGAGGCGTTGGCGGCGTGAACCGAATTCTTTTTTCACTAGAGTGGTAAAGATAGAAATTCATCCACTCAATACTCTTCTCGTCATCTTCGGAACAGATCACCTTGAAATACTCTAATTGATAGACGTCGACCAGCGGGTATGCATCGAGGCCGTGTTTGATGACTTTTTCCTCTCCCATCTTTAATAATTTGAATAGTTTGCGATAGCCGGTACGAGTTGGAATCTCGCGACGGACTTCTTCGAGGATCTCGTTCGAGAACTCGTCGGCGGTCTTGTTTTCCAACTTGTGGGCGTTTTCCGCGTTCGGAACGTTGTCGACCTTCTGGATCGCGTCGTGGATTTGCTTGGCGATGTCTTCCCTGATCTTTTTCTGGACATCATTCCAGTCCTCGGCAGTGATCAAATCACCGGGATTGCGGGTGATGTAGACGGTTGTTTCGGTAGCCATGTCATTTCCTCATATCGGTAGTTGTCGTTGCTCAAGCGTTGGATTCGGTGCGTTCGCGGGTCACATCTGTACGAACACCGGCGGCCTTGGCCTGGAGGACACCCACCGGGCCGGGCCGTAATAAGTCTTCAATCAATGCCGGAAGCTGATCGCCTCCTAGCGCGACCCGGCGGGCGTTTTCAAAGCGCGCGGCTTGATAGCTCACTGTCACATCGCAGCGCGCCGGCCCCGCCTTGCGCGCCGCCACTTGGATCGAATTTCCCCAAGCGCCGGAGTGTTTGGCGCTCAGCTCAATAAAGCCAGGGACATCCTTTTCAGCCAGATAGAGCCGCGCCGGTTCGCTTTCTGTCCCGCCAGTCAGCGAGCGTGGCCGACGAAACGGCATGGTCGCCGCCTCGAAACCGATAGGCTTGCGATCGACGGACTTCGCTTTGACCAGCGTCGAACTGGCAAGGCGGATTACCAGGTAATCTGGATCGGTGATTGGTTCGGTAACCACACCCTTAAACTCCTCAGGCTTGTCACCCCCCTTGGCGAAGCGGGCCTGATTGAACCTTCCGCCAAATTGTTCCGGCAGGTCGGCCGGCAGATTGACGATGAAGGCCCCCGGCCGGTACCGCGACCACTGGAACCGGATCTCGACTGGCGGTTCGGATAGTGGCCCCACGGGGGCAAAGACGGCCACTTCTGGTCCCTGCGGTGTCGATTCCAGGCGGCTCGCGAAACGACTCACGTTGAACACGCCTCGTTCGTAGCACAGTCGTCCATCGGCGAAGCACGCCGCGTTAAAATAATCACGGTCGAAGCGCGCCCCGTAGCAATCCAGGTAGACCCACTCCGACCGGCCGACCGGCAGCATCAGTGCGCCGGCCTTGTCCAACTCCTCTGCTTTAACCAGTTGTGAAGGTTGCGGGCCGACGTTGATCTGCCACGTCAAACCATCCGCCGCCTCCGCGCCTAAGCCGATGGCTACTGCTGTGTAGGGCTCACTGATGGCAGCGCCTTCACTCGGCAGACTGCTCAAGGTGACATCGAAGAGGTCCGCTATGTACTCCACCTGCATCAGGAACTTTCCGTCATCTTGAAGATGCAAAGGCCCACTGACAGCCACGACGCGGTTGCAATGAACGTTTAACCCGACGCCTGGCCCGGCCCGTAAACGGGCAAGCATCGCATCGGCCACGTCGACCAAGCGATGTCCTGCAGCGTCGGCACGCACCCGTCCGACCAAGCGGACCGGACGCCCCTCAGCCGCAACGGGTCCGCCACCTGGCCCCGCCAATTTGGCTTCAATTACGCTTACCTTGATTGGGCTCGCCTCCGGGCCGGCTTTCCGTGCGCGAAGGACGACGATGGCCTTGGCGAACGGATTGTTCAGTTGAAGGCTTGCCGGATGCTCGGCATCGCCATCGCTCAACTGCCTTTCACCGTCGAAGGGCGCCCATAGCTGCACCCCGAGCGGACCGGCCAGTATCTGTGCCCCGGTGACCGGGTTTAGCGTGCCGTCGGCCGCGATGGTCGCGGCGCGCAGCCCTGTCTCGGGGTCCCTCCGCAATTCAACTCTCTCGCCGGGGCGAACAATGACCATCAGCCGGATGCGCTGGCCCAGCGTGCGGTTCACCAACTCCGGGCCAACCGCTCCTTGCGGTGCGTCCAGTTCAATCTGCAATTCGGCATCGGCCGCGCCGTCGTTGTCCACGAACCAGTGGTCGCCGTGGTGGACAGGGCGCGGCGGCTCCTCAATCGCTGCTGGCGGGTACTCGATCAGCTCGAGCGCACGCGAGGGCAACAGTTCGAGACGGCTGCCCTCGCCAGCCGTTGGCGATGTCAGTCGCAGGCGGTCGTCATCGGTAGCCGAGGCCAGGCCGGGGAAGACGGCGTTGATCCGGGTGACGATCTCATCAAGAAAAGTGGTGCCAGGCGCGGCGCCGGCCACGTCCACATCGACCGGCCGGCATCCATCTATCGAGAGGCGGAGCAACCGCCGCTCAGCCAGGTTCACCGGCGCCAGCAGGTCGGCCTCGCCGGTGATGACCGCTGGGGCAGGGTCGGTTCCCGTCGTTACTGCGGGCGCGTCGCCCAGCAGTTTCGCACGTGCGTCGCCAGAGGTATACGGCAACAGGTCGAGCCGGGCGATGGCGCCCTCGGTCGTTGAAGTGAGGATCAGGTGTTTTCCATCGTCCGAGGCGATCTGCGGACCGAGCGCTTCGTCGATCGCTCGCTCGATGTGGTCGAGCGTCGTGTGGGCTGGATCGGTAGCGAAAGCGGCACAGTCCACGTCCACCGGCTGGCCGCCATTGACGGCGATGCGCAAGAATCGGGCAACGCTCAGGTCGAGCTCGCCTGCCAGACCCTTAATACCCTTGACTTTCGCTGGCGTGGCGTTGGCGCCCCGATAGGCCCGCGGCGCTGAGATGCCAAAGATCGCCCTGGTCGCGTCCGGCCCGCCAGGCACGGCAAACTCGATCCGGCTGTTCTCCCCGCTCAAAAGCGAGGTCAGGATGATATGCGTACCGTCGTGCCGGGCGACTACCTTCCCGAGTTTCACATTGATGGCTATTACGATCTCGTTGAGCGTCTTGTGGGTCGGTTCCGGGCCGACAAGAGAGATCTCGACCTGCCCGGGGCTGTCGATGCTGAGCTTAATCGCGGCGTTGGCCGGCAGATCTACACCAGCGCTTAGATCCACAGTACCCACAAAGCTAACCGAGGTGGCTGCCCGCCCGCGAAACGTGGCTGGTTCAACGCCCAATAACTTATCCAGGGCATCGGCTGCTCGGGGAGGCTCAAAGGCGATGCGGCTGCTCGGGCCAGCGGTGGGCGAGGTCAATACCAGGTGCTGGCCATCGTGGCTCGCCACGTTGGTTTCAAACCCATCTTTTTTGAGTTTGGCATTGATGGCGTCCACCATCTCGCCGATCATGGTCGCTCGCGGCCGCGTACCGGCACAGTCGATGTCCACGGCCGGCCGGCTGTCGACGGCGAGGCGCAGGAACCGCGCTTCTCGGAGGTCGACCCCGCGGCTCAGGTCAGCCGTTCCGACGACGAGGGCTTGCGTCGCTGTGACTCCCTGGGCCTGACGGGCGATGAAGCCAAAGCTGGCCTGCGCTGCTTCATCGATGCTGAAGGCGCGCGTAACGAAGCGCCGGCGGCGGGTGATCGCCAGGGGCTCCATGGCGATGCGACTCGCCCCGCCGGTCGTTGGCGAGGTCAGAATTAGGTGCTGGCCGTCATCCGAGGCCACGTTGGCGCCCAACACGGCGTTAAGGGCGGCGGTGATCTCAACCAGTTTGGCGGTGCGCATGTCGTCCGCACCGGTCCGCACATCGATCTGCGACAACGGACCGCCGTCCAGCGCCACCTGAATGACGTGGAGCGCCCCGAGGTCCACGCCAGCACTCAGATCCGGTGCGCCAACCAAGCGGGCGCGTGTGGAGGCAGACCCCTGAGATGTCCGCGGCCCGATCCCGAAGATGATCTCGATCGCATCCTCACCTGCTGGCAGTGACTCGAAGGCGATCGTACTGGTCGGGCCAGTGGTCGGCGAGGCCAAGTGAACGAAACGGCCGTCGTGCGAGGCGATGCCTGAGCCTGGTTGGGCGGTCAGTTTAGCGACTATCTCGCTCAGCAGAGTATGGGCGGGGTCGCCACCGGCGCAGTCCACTGTGACCGCGGGCTTGCCGTCCACCTGGACGCGTACCTTCGAGCGCATGCTCAGATCGATGCCGCGGCTCAAGTCGTTTACCGCTACCGCTTCCGCGGATCGGGCGTCGCGCCCGGCATGGAAGGCTTCGACCAGGCCGAACAATCGCTCTTTCGCGTCCTGAGCCGCGGCGGGCTGAAAGGCGATGCTACTGTTAAAGCCGGTGGTCGGCGAGGTCAGAATCAGGTGCTGGCCATCGTGCGAGGCGATATCCACACCGAGTGCTTCGTCGATCGCCGTCTTGATCTGTTCAAGCTGCACGTTGGTCGGATTGACCGGGTCGGCCGCATGGGCTGCGCAGTCCACCTCGGCCAGGTGTTTGCCATCGACAAGCAGGCGCAGGTAGCGTGTCTCGCTAAGGTCAACCCCACCGCTCAGAACCATGCCGGTCACCTGCGCCCTGGTTGCTTCGGTCCCAAGGTAAGTACGTGGGAGCAAACCCAGCAGACGCGGAGCGGCATCGCCGTCAATCTCCTGCACCTCCAGCCGGCTGGCGGGTCCGATGGTTGGCGAGGCCAGTAGGAGGTGATGCCCGTCGTGGTCGGCAATCGCCGCATGCACCTGGTCGTTGATCGCTTGCTCGATCTCTTCTAGCTGTATCCGCCCTGTCAGATCTACATTCACCGGCACAGCCGTGTCCACCTTGAGCCGGAGCAGCGACGCGCCGTGCCGATCGACTCCGCCGCCCAGGTCGACCTTGCCTATGATCTGAGCGGGTTGGGCCGCCTGACCCGTTACGGTTGCAGCCTCGACGCCGAGCAATGGCTTAGCCGCATCGTCACCCCGTAGCCCGGTGGTAATCAGCGCATCGTTCCGGCGCGTCCACCAGGTGTCCATCTGGTCATACGCATCCGCGATCCGGAGCCCCAGAGCTTCGGCCGTCACCCGCAGAATGCCTTGCACTGTCACCGTTCCTTCCAGGAAGGTGCGTACGTAGCGCTTGAGATGCTCGCGGAATTCCTCGACACCCTCCTCGGGTCGCGGAGCCAGGCCATAGAGCGCGGCGATGCGAGCCAGATCGTCGATTAGCTCAGCACCCTTGTCTGCGTGGTCGACCCAGTGGGCGAGCATGAGCGCAGCCAGGCTGTTTTCCGCCAGCAATAATTCGTTGCCGAAGGCATCGACGACCGAATAAAGGGCCGTGGGCTTGGGCAGGGCACGGAAAGTGCTCGGCAGGTAACTCAGGATGCGATCGGTCTTGGTTGGCATATCAGGCGGTTTCTCTCAGAACGATGTCGGCCGGCTCCATGTCGAGCACCACGAACCAGTTGTTATCGGGCGGGACCACCTTGAACTGACCGGCCTCAATCTCCGTATCGGTGGCGCGTTGTCCCCCAGGACCCTGGACCAGGCCACGGTCGGGTATGCGCCGGCCAGTGGGGGCAGCCGGCGCGGCCTCGGTCACCACGCCGGTGAGAGCGGCGCGCAAAGCAGCCTCGTCGCCAGACGGGATAGTCGTGATCTCACTTATCAAGGCATCGACTAACGTCTCCGCACTCGGCTGGCCTATTTCTGACCGACGGGCTATCACGTCGACGATCTTCGGCTTGCCAGGTCCCTCTGGAATGACGTCCTTGACTTCCTTGATCGCCTTCAAGAACCCCTCGCCTGTCGCCGGGTCTCCGCTGCTGAGGCCGTCCACATAGTTCTGCATCGCATCGATCATTTGGTTGACGAGCTTGGACTTACCATCGCCGGTCAGGGGCCTGGCGGAGCTGACAACGACGCGCACCTCGACAAAAACGTAGCGAGCGACCAAGGTAGCCTGAACACCGGCGGCGCGCGTCTCCTCGACCGCAGCCCGCAGGCTGGGAAAGCGCTCCGGCTCGCTCTCGATCAGCAGCACGACCTTGCCTGGATCCGACTGTTTGGATGGCGGGCTGTTGGGGTCCCACACCTCGGTCAACTTCGCCCGTTCCTCAAAGATTACCTGCGCCAGCGCGGCAAGCGTCGCCTTACCGAGCCCGCGCAAGACCGCCTTGGCGCGGGCGCGCAACTGTTCGTCGGTTTCGTCTTCTGCGCCGAGAAATGTGTCCTCGAAGTTGGTCACACGGGCGATACCGACGATTGGTTGAGACAGCTTCGTGATTGCGCCCGCCTTGACGACGCCCGCCCCGCCCTTCGATGCGTCGCCGGCGCGCATCGGCACGTCGATTCTCACCTGACCGCGCTGCAAGGTGCGCGAATCAGTGGTGGTAAAGGTCGCCTCGCCTTTATCCGTGCTGAGCGCGATCCCTGCAGGGATCGTGATGTTGCCATCGCCCACCGCCGGGTCGCGGAAAAAGGTAATCAGCCCGACCGCAAACTCTTTGGTCTTGCGCTTGACGCCCAGAATGGCGACCACCAGATCGAGCGCTTTTCCCTGGGCCGTGTCTACGAAGCCCGATAGATAGGCTTGATTGATCTGCTGATAGACCGTGGCAATCTCGCGGCCATTGGCCTCGCTCAAGGTGCGGGTCACGCTGCCGACATTAATGTCGGAGAGGGGCGAGCGGCTATCGCGTCCGAAATAATCCACATAGAAGAGGGTCTCATCGTCGGGTTTCACGCCCCCCGTCTGCCAAACGACGGCGTTGTCGCCTTCGCTGAACAAAAAGTCCACCGTCTTTTGAAAGGTATGGTGGAGTTTGTTCTGGGTCCCCGTGATGCCGCGCACATCGCTGGCCGGCTGAGACAGTGGATAGAGGTCCTCCTTGAGGTCGAACAAGATCGGCTCGTTGACCACCCCACCGACGATGGCGGTAAGGATATCGTCCACGATCTCCTGATAGGGGCGCTCGATCAGATTGAGGGTGTCTTGGTTCACGGAGCAACGCCTCCCTCGAAAAAGAAGGGAAAGACCAGGTTGAGCGGCGTGTCGCTGTCGATAGACAATAGCTTCACGTTGATGTCTATCTGGGTTGGGGCCGTCCGATTCTGGGTGACCTGTATCGAGAGCACCTTCTTCACGCGCGGCTCGGCGGCCAGCGCCTGCAGGACATACAGCTTGGCGCGGTTGCGATTGGTTTCCGTGTTGAGCTCGCCGATGAGTTCCGCCAGCCGCGAGCCATAATCGGGATGACCCAGCACCGCCAGCTCACCTACCGGCGTCAGGAAGCGGAGCAACAGCGCCTGGATCAGGTTATCCGCGCCGGTTAGTGTTTCCAGGTCCACCTTACCAGTCTCCGGCCGTTTGATGACGGATAGGTCGTTACCTGGATCGCGATTGCTTTTGACGTGCTCCAGGTCGCGTAGCAGGCGCAGATCAGTTCCGAATCGTGCATGTGACGCAGGCATAGTGCATTACTCTGCCGTTATGGCGGCCATTGATCGTTGATGAAAGGGGCAGCCGGTGGCCCCAATACTGTCAGGATGCCCGGCGGCGTGGGGATGTTGTCGCCCATCCGCACCAGCGACCGACCACCTATCGTCACACCGGTGCTGGCGATCGGGCCGATGACCAGGGGATAGGGGAAGCCCCACACCGAGTTGATCATCAGACACAGCGAGCCGGAGGTCGCCAGCGGCATACCACCCGCCGTGATGACCGGTGGGAAGATGCCCAGAATCGTCCCCATGTCGGGTGGCCCCGAAGCGCCGGGGGTGATGATGACTTGACAACCTATGGTAACGGGTGAGCCTGGCATATATCTCTCCTCAGGGTGAAAACGAGGTGATCCCCTGGATGCTGACCGTGGCTCCCTGAACCGTGGACGCGAGGCCGCCGTTGACCGTCGCGCCCATATTGGCCTTCAACGTGGCTTGAGTGCCGGCCTCGATATCGGTCTTTAGCTTGCCCTTGATGGACACGTTCATTCCCTCCAGACTTAAATCCCCGGTCGCTTTCAGCGTCATCGCCCCAGCCGCCTCCACCGTCACATCGCCGTCCTGATTCATGGTGATCTTGGTGCGGCCGGCGACGACTGTCACCGTGCCGCCGCTGCCGTCCGGCTGGTCGAGCTTCATCTCGGTCTTGCCGGCGGTGGCCCGCACGGTGCCGTCGGTGATCCGCACGGTGATCTTGGGCGGCATCTCGAAGATCATCTCCCGCGGCGGCGATTTATCCTGATGGTTACGAATCGCCGCCTTGATGGTCTTGTCGTCGGCTTTGGCCAGGGGCAGGCGGAAGATCACCTCGTCCGGGCTGTTGAGCGGCGGGCGGTCGGCGTCGTTATAAAGCCGTCCGATGACCAGGGGCTGGTTGACGTCGCCCTTGTCGAAGGCCAGCAGCACCAGATCGCCGATATTGGGAATGGCCGCCGTGCCGATATGTCCGGTGGCAATGGGCGCGCGCTTGAGCAGGAGGCCGCTGTTCTTCAAGCGCACGTCACAGCCGTAGTTGTCCTTGTCACTGGTCGAGCTGTGCGGATAGACCGCCTCCACCACACCCAGTTCGGCCACCCGCACCGAGCGCAGCTCCTGCCGGACGATCTCCTGAATGGTGCTGACGATGGTGCTCATGCTTATCTTAGCCTTAAATAGACCGAAATCCGATGGTCGTCGTGAAGCCGCCCAGCTTGGTGATCCGATGTACGACGCTGCGAACCTGGAAATTGGTGTTCAGGGTGTCATCCGCCATCCCGCTCAGCCGGATCGCATCGCCGAGTTTGACCTCGGGCCGGCCCAGCGACAGTAGCCGGCCGCGCAGGGTACGGCGCTGAATCGCCGTCATCGTCGCTTGGGCGGCGGCGCGCGCCGCGTCGCTGGTGCGCAGCGCCGACCGCTCCAGCAACAGGAGCGGATCGCCGGAGCCGGCTTTTCCCTTGGTGCCGCTGAAATCCTTGGTCAGCCAGGCCCAGGACTCATCGCCGCTCTGTCCGGCGCGGCTTTCGCCGAAAGCTTCCACCCGCCCGGCGCGCGGGTTCGACTTATCCGCCTCCAGCTCGATGATGTGCTTGGCGAACTCGAACACATGCACGGTCTTGCCGCCGATAAATTTCTCGAACACCAGCTTGCCGTCGGCATTGATGTAAACATCGAAGCCACACAGACCGGCCAAATCGCGTATATGCTGGTCGACGCTCCGCCTTCCGTCGATGACATAAGCAGGAAAGTTGATCCCGTCCTCGGCAGTTTGCACATCGACCTTGGCTTTGCCGGCCAGGTCGCGGACGATGGCGCCCGCCGTTTTGCTCTCGTAAGTTTGTTCGACGAAGGTGCGCAGGAACTTTTCAGCGGCGCTATGCCCCACAACGCGGATCGTCGTCAGATTCGGCTCGACCCTCACCACGGCGCCAGTCATCACTTGCGTCAAACCGCCGTTGTCGGCGTAGCCCAACTCGACCTTCGCCTCGTCCTCGCGGGCCGGCTTGAAGCTGCCGACGTTGCCGAACACCAACGTGAAATCGTCTGCCGGCGTATCCATGTCGAGCGCAACGGTCAGGTCCACGACTGTGCTGGCCTTGGGCTCGTCGGTGGTGTCAACCAGCTTTTTTCCAATCGTCAATTTGTAGGCCGGCGTTGATAGCATCGTGTTCTCTTAGCACCCATGATTTAGTCTGCAGGACTGCCTTCCTGCGCCTTGCTGCGCGAGAAACGCTCGGGAAGTTCGACCAAATCTTGTCCCCCGTAACCGACTTGGATCACTGTCCCGTCTTCGGGCAATCCATCCAGATGGAGAGTGAGATGGCACTGGTCCGGTGTGACTTCATAATTTCTGACCACAACGTGCTCCCCGATCTTGACGATCAGCGGCATCGCACGCTGCATGAAACCTTCGCCATGCAGGGTAATCGTTATATTAGACCGACTCACTTCTGCCGTCCGTAAGCCTTCATTTTGGGCCGCGCCCGTGATGGTTACGGTATAACCGTGAATCTTGGGGGGGCCGTATCCGTAATCAGAGCCAGTCATTGGTAACCATCCTCTTAGTTTGAAAATTCCAGATCGGCGATAGCGATTTCCGCTTTCGGCGTAAGGTCGAATTGAAAGACGACCGCTTTCAGCGAGCTAAGATTTAGGGTTGAATTCACGCTCGTGAATGCGCTCAGTGGTATACGTATCGTTGTCAAAGCCGATTTTGAAAACTGCTTTGTAGTGCCCACAACAACACCCGCCGAATTTCGTATGTTGTCCTCCCGTTTCCAAGGAAAAGGAATGGTTGCGATGCTTCCCACCCGGACACGCGCCGTCTTTCCGGCTGAGTCGACTAATTCGACAGAGAAGTCTGGAGAGGTGCCGGGCGTGAGCCCCGGCGGATTAGGGTTGCGCGGACTCCCCAGGCGCTGGGTAACTCGGAACGATAAAACCTGAAAGGAAGAGACGTCCTGCGTGCCGAGGGGCTGAGTATAGCTGCCACCCGCAGTATCCCAGGCCAGCATCTCGCCGAACGTATCATTCCAGAAGAAATCATTCGACAAAGCCAAGTTGAGGTCCCGATGCCGAAGGCTTGCTTCCGTCAGTGCATTGGTCAGCGGAGCAGATGGAACGGCCAATCCGGACTGTGTGACAGTCTGCCCGAGGGTGTTCTTGGCGGCGCGTGCAACGAGCTGTGGACCCTGCGGAAGCGCAGGGTTGAAGGCCCCTTGCTCAAAGTTGTCGACGGCAAGCCGGGGAGGCTTGTCCTGCACCTGTTGAAAAATTTCGACGCCGCCGGAGACCGTGGACAGGCGTCCATTGTTTTTAAACAGCGACATGTGGTCACCCACTCCGCGGAGCATGAGTTGCAGGAAGGCAAGACAATATCCCTTGGCGATATTCAAGTGGTCTGGCTCAGAAACCATGCCGGCGGGGGCAGGGTCGGGATCGAGTCGCGCCAGCCAGTCCGCGCTGGTGGAAAAGCGGTTATGGATTGCTCCGTAAACAAAGACCAAGGCTTTGAAAGCGGCCGCCCGGTCATACATCCGAAATGGCCAGCCGAGGCTGACATCGCCATCTGCCGATCCGTAGACGACGAGGTAAGGCGTCGTGGAGTGGGTAATTCCTAGAAAATCAGTTTGGGAAATGGAAGTCACCGCCTTGATGTCGAATCCGCGGGCGTCCTTAATGTTTATGTCTTGTGCGGACACGACGGCTTCGCCGCCGCGCGAATGCCCGATGAGGCCGATCTGCGCGAGGTCCACCTTTCCGGTAAAGAGAGGATCTGAAGTATTGAGGCTTTTCCAGAAATCGATATGTTCGAGGATGACGAGTCCTCTTTGCTCGATGCCGGGAAAAATAAAGCCGAGGGCGGACGTGTTGGCGACGTCAAGGTCGATACTAAGCGCGATATAACCGTAACTGGCCAAATGGCGCGCCAGATATTCAAGGCCCCGGAAACTTTCCACGGGCGTTCCTAGCGAATCGACCACGCCATGGTTGCCGTGCGCGATGACGACGAGTGGATACTTAGGCAGAACCGCTGAAACGGGTTTATCGACGCCGGCGACGCTTGCGGGATAGCGCACGAGCCCATGGATCTTGGCGGAAAACGCCCCTGTAGGCTGGCTGGCAGGCGCCCCTGCAAAGCCAGGATCGGCCAGCGTAAGCTCGTACAATGTTTCGGTTCTTGCGGCTATGGAGAGAGTCGCTGGGCGAGTATATTCGCGTTCGCCAACGGCAAACGGTCCCGGCAGCGATGGGTCGGGGAACACCGTGATGGCGACGTGGTCGGCGTCGTTTTCCAGGCCGTCGATTCCCAGCGTGAACGTCGTGTCGCGCAGCGCACTGCCGGGCGCCTTGCCTTCGGCAAAGAACTGCGACCCGGTCGCGGGCAGGATGAAGGACGGGATAAGGTTTGGATTGGCTATCGGAACCTGCCCCGCCGCGGGGTTCTCGATAGCAAAGCCTTGCGCCAACGCCGAGCTGGCGAGCCTCAGCGTGAGAGGGACATTGGGATTGGGGGGCCGGACCAGCACCATGGCGCGTTCGTGACTGAAGCTGGCATCCTGCACGATGAGAACCCGTCCTGGATCAATCTTGTCGGTGCTGGAGAGCACAGGAGGCGTAACACTGGGCGAGGTCCTGCTCTGCGCAATGTCGAGCGTGATCTCGACTGCCGTCATTTTGATGACGGCCGGTTGTCCAGCCGGCAAAGCGTCTGGATTGAGCGTCAGCGTGAGTTGAAAGTCTTCCGCGCTCGCGCTGGGAGCCGTGCTTTCGGCAAAGACTTGAACGCCCGCGCCAAGTTGAGTTCCATTGAACACATTTTGCTTGTCGTCGAAGGCCATCTCCGTGGTTCCCGCGACGGTTTTGAAAATTTTGACCGGTCCGGCCCCTGATTTTGTAAGCTTGCCGGAACGCGCGGAGGCCACGCTGGTGCTTAAAGTTACGATCCGGCGGGCCGGCTTCGTGTGCGGCTTCTTCATCACCACGAACGGCGAATCCATACTCAAGACCGGCGCCACCGCTACCGTAATCGCTACGCGATCGCCATCGTTTTCCACGCCTTTGATCCCAAGCTGGAACCCTGTGTCGCGGAGTGCCGTGCTGGCAGCCTTCCCTTCTACGAAGAACTGGCGGCCAGGAAAAGAGGCGGTGCTGGCATTAAACTCGAATGGGTTAGGCTTTGGCGTTTCCGTAATCGGCGGTATTTGTTTAGGCCCTGGAGTCTCGTCGTCGAAAATCTGCACCTTATTGTCAGCGCCAGTGATGTTATTACCGCTGACCCTGACTTGCCGCAGCACCAGATCGCCGGCGAACGCGGTTGGAATGACTTGACCAACCAGAAGTTGTGCTCGCTGTTGGTTGCTTCCAGGATCCTGCGCATTGAGCGGGAGTCCCCCGAACCATTTGTCAGTGGCGCCGGGACCAGGGGGCGTTGCCGGAGGTTGTGGCAACGGCGTCAGTGGAGCGCCAGGTGCGGTGCGGGGTGGGCTTATATCCAAGCTTAGTAAGACAGCGGTCAATATCACCTCTTGGGGTGGTCCGACCGGCGTAGGCCCCTTTAATAGAGTCAATCTGAGACGGTAATCATCGAGATTACTGCAAGGGCTGTCACTCTCAGCAAACAGATGCACTCCAGCACTCAACTCGTTAGCCGAGAACACATGCTCTGACTCGGCGGGCTTGAGGGGATCGACTTGGGTGAAAGTAATTTCTTTTCCAGCTTTTGGAGCATCGAAGAGCCGGATATTGCCACTGGTGGGAGTCATGATGCGGGTAAGCGTGCCCGAGCGGTGAAAATTGGCGCTGGTCTTCAACGTAATCGGCACTCTCGCCGGGTTGGTGTGCGGCTTCTTTACCACGACAATAATCGGAGAGGCCGGGGTGATCACCGGGTTCACCGGCGGCGCAGCCACACGAGTGCGCTGCACAACGGCGCCAGCTTGCGCCGTCCCGGCTTGCGCCAGAATCCCCGCCAGAGGGAATGTGGGCTTTGGGTTGCCTGGCTGTTGGGTGCTTGAATGGCTCATAATTCCTCCGCTATGGGCTGTTCAGTTGCAGGCAAACCACATTGCCAATCGCCTCCGGTGGCGGCTCGTCTTCGGCCCGGGCCACAAACGGTTCTTGAAGCTTTGGCAATTCCAGGATGTAGACACCCACGAAGGTTTCGTTCGGATAACTGAAGTGGCCGTCAGCATCCGTGCGGTTGGCAAAGGGGCGTCCCGATTGCGGATTCTCTCCGAGGTCGGCTTTCCCCTGGGCGTCGGTATGCAGGAACTCGCCGTCGGGCGCGATCAGGTAATACTTTTCGTTGGCTACCGGCGTCCCGTCATCGAAGGTCAAGGTTCCGTTCACGATGATCTTGTCCGGCTCGGCCGGTTGCACCAGCCATTTGTTAGGCTGCGCGGTGCCGCGCGCCAGGAAGCAGCTACGCTGATTTGGATCGCCCGGCCCCAGGCACCATTGGCTGCTCACCGCGCCCGGCTGGGGTTTGTCGAAGGTCACCGGCGGCGGCACTTTGCAGGGCAAGGCGTTCGCCTTCACAAACAGTATCTCGACCCGCCGGTTGGGCCGCCAAGCGTCTTCCGTGTTTTTGACCGGGTCCTGCTCGCCGCCGCCCAGCCACTTGAGAATGCCGCCGTCGCAACCCTCCTGCGCATTGGCGTTGCGCAGAAACCGCTCCTCCGGCATGGCCAAGGCGACTGCGCCCAGATAAGCCTCGATCAAAACCGGCCACGTCGCATTGTCGACCAGCCCTGTCTGCGGCAGGCTGTTGTCCCCCTGGAAGGCGCGCACGGCCGCATCGGTCTTCGGTCCATGCTGCTCGTCGATGTTGCCCGAGTAATATTGCAACTCTTGCAGCATGTATTGGTATTCGCGGACGCTCCAGCCATCGTGGATTCCCGCTTTCGGGCCGCGCCGAAGCTGGTCCAGGTCGGCGACCGCCTTGGCTTTCAGCTCATCGGAAGTGCCGAAGCTTAAAAAAGCGAACACACTGCGAGCCCGCCGCTCCGAAAGCTCCTGGTTGTAATCGGCAGAACCTGCTTTATCGGTATGGCCGACCACGACAATCTTCTCATCCGAATGGGCCTCGGCGTGAACGCTTAGTCGCTCCAGCACTTCCCGCATGCAGGGTTCAAAAAATGCGCTATCGAAGCGGAAATGGATGATGAACGCCTTGGCGATGACGGCCACCGGTTGCAGCGTGATCTGCACTTGCGTCGTCTGGCCGGCGCGCACCGCTGCTGCCGCTGAGCCGGACATTGGCGGCGGATCGGTTACGACCGCTTTGGCGGTGTACCGGCCGGGCGGCATACCTTCTTCGGTCCAAACGTTATTCGAGCGGTTGGTTAAGGTTTGGGACAATGTTGAACCATCCGCCTTGGTTCCCTCAACAGTCACCGTCACCTTGCTGAAGTCAAAATTCGGCTGTCCCCCTACGATCACTTCGACAACCAGCGTACCGGTTTCAACCGGCGGGGGTGGTGGAACGGGGGGAGGTGGCGGCGGCGGCTCGACCTGGGGTTTGGGCGGCGGAATGAACTCGCGCAGCAGAAGCGCATATTCGAAGCGCTCCGGCTTGCCGGCCAGGTCGCGTGTCCTCATCTCCTCGATGAGCACCTTGTCCACTTGCGTGGCCGTCGTGATATCGGCGACAAAAGAAACGGGCTCAGCGGCGTGGAATTTTTCTCGCAGGGTTTCCAGCGCTTCGCCAGCCTGTGGCCCTGTCATAACGCCGGCCAGCTCGATCGCAGTTGCGCGGCGTCCCATCCGCTGAAGGAAATCCCCCTCCAAGGCTGGCACGTGGTGCTGCACCAGCACCTGATCTTCCTCGACATCGATGTTTTGCACCTGTTGCAACTCGATGTCGTCGAGCATCGGTTTGGCTGGCATCTTACCCTTCTTGTAATCTTGGGTTCCTTGGGTAGCTGTACATCGTATCTGAAATCGGTTACTTCAACTGGTTCAGGTCGGCGACGATGGCGTCGATCAGCGCGATGACTTCGGCCTTCACCGCGTCCAGTGAGGGCAACGAACTGACAACGTTGGTCACGGCAAGGACGTCATCGATCGACGCGGCCTCGTTGGGCAATAGGTTTTTTGCCGTTGTCAGCAAGTTCGTGATCCCAGTGGTAAATTGGGATACTTTATCCAACCCCGGCACGGCGCCTGGATTCAGGTTATTGATCTCTGTTTTGAGCTTGCCCATCAGGTCGATCAGCTTATTGATCAGATCGCTGATCTGCGGGACAACCGACTTCAGTGCCTGGATTGCTGGCTTGATGGTCGCCAAGTTGTTGTGGAGAAAATCCTTGAACGTCGTCAGCGCGGCTTTGAGTTCATCGAAAAGATTCTGTGCGGCCATGGTTCCTCCTACGGAAAAGCGTTAAGTTGATTAAGGGCGTCCGGCACTATTGAACTGCTGTAACCGGGACAGTAGACCGCTAAACTGCGGTACGAACCGTTCCAACCCGGTAGCGAAGTTCGCCGCCAGATCGAGTCCATTGACCAGGCCGTCCATCAAGCCTCGAGCGTCATCCAAAATCGACGTATCCAGTAATGAAGCATCCTCCGGTTCGACGGGCTCGATGAACTCACGCAACGTGAGCACGTAAGCGAAACGCTCCGGTTTGCCGGCCAGGTCCTGGATGCGCAGATCCTCGATGATTACCTTTTCGATCTCGGCGTCGGCTACGATGTCTGCCGTGAAAGGCACGGGCTTCCCATCACGGAACTTGCCGTCCAATTTCTCAACGAAGCTCTGCGCGTCCGGGCCTGTCGCGACGCCCCACAGCGCCAGACGGGTCGGCCGCCGCCCCATGTTCTGCAGCAGGCTACCGGCCATACTGGGAGGCTTGTGCTCGGCCAGCACGCGCCGCTCATAGGTGGCGAGTTCCTGCACCTGAGGCAGTTCTATGTCATCCAGCATCGGCCGCATGTCCCTCTCCTTCTATACATCAATGCCATGGCGACGGGCCTCCTCATCCAGGATGCGTTTGATCTTGGCCGCGAGTATATCCAGGTCGGAGCCTACGGCGGCCGCTTCGTCCCGCGCGCCCTGTGCGACGATTGCCGCTGCAATACGTTCCGTGTGCATTCCTGCGACCCGAGGCGGAATCAGTGGCGGCAACGGTGAGGTTACCGATGGCGGCGCGATTCGTGCCTCTTGTCCGTTCGCCGTGGACGGCTGCGCCACCGTTCGGTGATCGTGACGATCTTCTGGCGTCGACCAAGTCTCGCCCCGGTTACTCTGTAACGATGCCGACGCGCTCGCTCTGTCAGGGCTGGCTAGCTCACGATCTTCATTAATTAGCGTCCCGCCAGTTGGGTGTCCCGACATGAAGCTATTGGCCTGTGCAACTTCCCGTCGCGGGAAGGTAGAACGGGCCATGTGGGACGCGCCGTGATCGTGGCCAGAGCTTTGGACAGCAAGCTTGCGTTGCGGAGCCAACCGCCTTAGCCGATTCAGCAGGTCCTGCGGCGCCTTCGGCCCGGCGATGGGCGCCGACCATGTGTGGGTCAGCAGGGCCTCGACCGGTTGCGCTTGCCTGTTGGGAGACGCTTCAGCATGCCGGATCACTTGGCCCACGCGCTTGGCGAGAGCGCCCTGCCAGGCACTGCGGTCGGTTGTCCCCGGGGCCGAGCCAAGCAGTTCGTTGTTGCGCGGCTTAGGCACTGTACCGAACTGCTCATGGCGCCGCTTAAGGAAGTTCTGTGCGCGCAGCGGCTGCTCATTTTTCCTGGGGTTACTCCTGGCCGTATCCGCGGTACGCTTGGCGCTTTGATGTTGTCTCGCACCGGGCGGTGGACGCGGGCCGCGGTACGACGACTCTGCGCCGAGATCGGGCTCAGGCTCTCTGCGCGAGCGGTCTAGCAGCGCTCGGCTGGCCTGGAGCGGCAGATCGGCCGCGTTCGGTTCGGCCCGGCGTCGCTGCGGTTGGTCCGGTAACTCCGTGTTCGGCGACGGTGGCGTTGTCCGCCCTTTCGGGATGCCGGCATGATGGGGGCCTCGATCATCGTTTCGGCCAGCACCCTCCTTTGCATCACTATCGACATCGGCAAGTTGGCTCTCCTGTAGATTGCTATGGCCCGAACGATGATCATGGCCGGCATGGGGCCGTTGGGCAAGCTTGTCCGTATCGCCAGATCGTTGCCGCTTACTCGCGGGCGCTCCTCTTGGGGCGGTCGACGTGGGCCGCGTAACAGGCGCGATCTCTGGTTCCGATTGGGCCGTCCCAGTAACGTCGTTCGTCAAGTCCGTCAGACAGTTCCCGAACAAAGGATCATCGCAAAGCCGCGGATGGATCGTGGTCAATGTCTCGATCCACGCCCCTTCGTGTCCGAGCGTGTTGAGACGCTCAGCACTGCAGCTCAGTTGGCGCTGCCAGACGCCCGGTGCTCGTCCCCCCGCCAGCGGCAGCGACAACCGTCGAACCGACCGGAACAAATCAAGCGCTTCACTCATCTTGAGCTAACCCCCGATGGGACATCTCCAAGTAAAGCAGGATCTGGCCTATGGTCATCCCGCTGGCTTCTTCCGGTGTCCAGCCAAACTCCTTCGCCAGAATGAAGCAAGCCTTGGCCAGAGGCGCCTGTACGAGTTCCGCCAGCGCATCGCGCGGCGTGCTTATGCCACTCAATGCGTTGATGCGTTCGACCAGAAACCGCGCCACCCCGGCCGGCAAGGCCGAGACCTGTTCTAATTTCAGCGCCGGTTCGACCAGTGCCTGCTGGATCATCAGGGCTGCCGACAGGCCATCGTTCTCTTGGGCGGCCTTACCGATGCGCTGTAAATCGCGCACAGTCAAGGGGCGCAAGATCACCTTGGCATCAGCTAGCCCGCTACCGTTGGTGTTCAATACGTCGGCAGGGATCTCGACCTCGTGGGTGAGAGCCCCGCCGGCCAACAGTTGTTCGGCCGTGAGGGTCATGCAACTTCCCCAAACCGGTACTAAGCCGTAGCGCTACCCGAGAAGCTGGGCGCCTTGGCTACTGCCTCACCGCCGCCGGCGGGCGCTTCCTTGTCAATCACACGGATGGTGAGCGCCTTGAAGGTCACGTTCTCCATTACAAAGTCCTCCTCTGGCAAGGAGTAGGACCAGTTCTGGAGCTTCACGCCCTTCAGCTCCAACCCTGCCGAGTTGCCGGGGACGGCCGGGTCGTTGAGGTTGACCACCATATTGAAGGTCGGCTGAACGTAGGGTTCGGCGATGGCGGTAGGTGATGAACCACGACCTTGCAACAGGAAGAGGAGCGCGCCGTTGATATGGGCTCGACCGATCTTCCCACTGATGTGGATATTGCCGGGGTGCAGTGAGGTGGGGTGCCGTCGTCCTATCTCGTGGAATTCCTCCAGATCGGTCTGCACAAAGATCTCGACACCCGAGACCCGGCCGACCGTCTGTATCTCATAGAGATCGATGACATTCTTCGCATCCTGGCCCTCGGGGGTATCCTCGTTAGCCAAAGTCAGCGTGCCGTTCGAACCGGTAAAGACATTGGTCATTGCCATGATTAAAGTCTCCTCACTCCAAGAACATGGTTACCTTGATGAAATCGATGCTGAATGTCGGTCTGAGCACCATCGTCACGCGGGCTATGCCCTTGATTTGATCGTCCCGCGTGGCGGTCACTTCCAGCTCGTAGCTGATAAGCATCTCATCGTCCACCATCTCGGCCAGGAAGCTGTTGATAGTGGCCCGCAATGCGCCGCGAACGCGCTCGTTGTTGAGCAAACCGATGTAGGGATTCGCTGCCGAGCGCACGCCGAACTTGGCGAAGTCCACAATGCGCCGGGTCGTGATCTGGGCAAAGGCCGTGATGGTGGATGTAGTAATTCCTTTGACGATACGGAAGCCTTGGCGCTGCTCCAGCGCCAACACCCGGTTCTGCACGAGTTGGGTCAACTCGGCCGCAGTGAAACGCCGTTCCAGGCCATCTACGCTGAGCGTCTTGTTGGTTAGGCTGATGTGGGCCGAAAAGCTCGCGAGAAGGCCCGCCACGGCTGCGGCCGCGTAAGCGCCGGGCAGCGTGACTTCGACCGGTGGTGTCGCTCCGGCGTCTGTCGCCTGGATACCCGGCGCCACGAAAATGACCCGATCGCTACCGATGTTGTGGCCGCGGAGGTCATCAACCGTTGCGCCGAGCTTACTGCCGACCAGCGCGATCCGGTCGTGCTTGATCGTATCGGTGGAGGCCAGTTGGCAGTGGGCATCCAGCTTGTTGCCGAAGTGGTCGTCCTGGCCCGCCGCCACAATGATGTGGGCATCTTCGTTCAGGAGCGCGTCCAGACCGGTCTGGTATTCTGCATCCGTGGCATCTGCGCCGTTCTCGCCATCCGTGAATACGGCGAAGGCATCCGGCGAAGCGCTCTTCGACGGCGGTTCAACGGCATGGACTTCTGGATGCGCATCCACCCAAGCGGACTGGCGCCTAATGTCATCGGCCAAGTCATTGCCATCTACCACTGTGTATACTTCGTCCACTCGTTCCAGTCGTAGCGTCACCTTCACGGCACTAGCGCGGTCCACAAGGTAGGAGACCTTTACCTTGTCGGCGGCTGCTACCGCATCGCCGAAGCTCATCTGGCCAGTCGCGCGGTCCACCTTGACTTCACCAGCGCCTGGGGCTGGATCGCCGTCATAGAGGATCTTCAGGATGTGGGTGACTCCAGTGGCATCGACATTGAGGCTGATGCGGTTCCGTGCACTCTTCACGGGTTTATGTTTCAGGGTAATAGGGGCTGCTTCGCTACCAAGATGCGCCTCGTCCTCAATGAACGCATTCTCTTCAGCGCTCGCGACGTTGATGGACAGGTCATTACCCCACTCACCTTCGCTCTTCGCTGTCAGCTTGACGCAGTCTCCACTCGCCGATTTGAGCGTGTAGCTGGCTTTCGCTGCCCCGGCAGAGGCCACCCGTACGGCGAACACCGTCGTCGCGCCATGCGAGAACGCCTGCTCGAGCGCCCGCACCAATGTCAGTTCGTTACTCCTGCCATCGATCCACGGGTCATATTTGTAGAAACGCTGCTGCGCCTCGGTGTAGCTGCCCAGTATGACGGGCACACCGATAGGCCCTCTGGCCGCCGTGCCCACCACACCCAAGTTGCCTACCGTCACCCGTCCGGGAACGATCAGACCTTCGGGCCGCACCTCTATGTATGTACCTGGTAAAATCATTTCAGCCATGTTTGTTTACCCTCTTGTGGCGTGGCCAACAGTCTGGCCGCGAACGTCTCATTGATTAACTCAACAATCCCCGCTGGCTTCCTTGCCATTACCCGCGCCGCGCGCGCAGATAAACTACTCCAACCTGATCGAACATCGCGTTCTGATAGGCGATCTCCAAACGATCAGCCGCGCTCGCCAGGTGGACGGCCGGCTGTATGGCCAATACCTTTGCGGCGTAACTGTCCGGCACGTTGTCCAGGTTCCAGTCGCCCAATGCCACAGGATCACCGGCGGCAGTTACGTAGGAGGCGATTACCTTGTCTGCCGTTGCCACTGCATCGCCGAAAGTCATCTGGCCAGTCGCCCGGTCCACCTTGACCTCGCCGGCGCCCGGAGACGGGTCGCCGTCGTAGAGGATCTTCAAAAAGTGGGTGACCCCAGTGGCATCGACATGAAGACCGATACGATTACGCGCGCTCTTCACGACCGGCTTACGTCTTAGCGTCATAGGTGCCGGCTCGCTACCCAGGTGTTCCTCGGCATCGATCAACGCGGGCTCTTCCGCAAACGCTGCCAAGAAGTCAGCCAGCGAAGCGAAGCTTATTTGTGCATGGCGCTCCGGCGCATTTGGACCGGCGACACCAGCCAGGAAGTCCGCCAATGTCGGATGGGATGTCGGCGCTCCGACCGCCCCATCGAATGTGCGCTTAACAGTAACCGTCCCAGTCGGCGCCGTACCGGTGAGGAAGGCCAGAACCGATAGGCTGCCGGCGTTGAACGGTCCCCGAATCACCACGGGTGGCGCGGCCTCGTTGTCCCACCGCACCATCTCGTCGGTGACTACCGTTGTCTCGCGCTCGGGCGAATCACGCACTTCGAGGTCGCTTTGGATCGGGATACGCGCGATCAGGCTCTCAGCGCCGTCGGTGTCTTGGTAATGGAATTCGTACAGAACGCGGTAATCGCTGGTCCTACGCCAAGCGTTCAGAGGAGAGATAAAGTCAGCCGGCGCTGAAGCTTCTAGCGCCAAACGCAGAACACCTGCGATCCATAGGGTGTCCCGGTCGGCAAGCAAACGCGCATTGAGATCAGCCATGGCCGTTTCGACCTCGACCGGGGTTGCTGCCCAAAGTTGAAATCTGACCGCTGCATCCAAACGGACACCCTTTAATGCGAGGACCGGGAAGGTTCCCCTTGTTTCGGTGCCCCGGCGGTTACCTAGACCAACTGACCGCTCGTTCATACTGGTTACCGACACGCTGGACTCGGGGATTGAGGCCACCGGCGGTGGCAGGTAGTCGTCCAGGATAGCCAACATCGTCTCTATGGCTTGATCTAGGGAAGGAATACTAGCGGCTACCCTAGGCGCAGATGCCATAGTGCTTGTAGACACGGCCGGCATGAGCACATCGCTCGGCGGCATTTGCCTGTCAGTCGTTCGTGACCGTCTCCGAAAGAATAAGAAAACTGGACTCATCTGTTCTCCTAATTGGTAGTATAGGTGCTCGTGATTTTTTTATTTATAATTTATATACTTATTATACTTATATAATTTTATAATTTTATTAAAAGGCGGCGAAAACCTTACGAGCCTTGAATTACAATACTTAGACTCATACAATACCCACCACGCAGTAAGGAAACCACTGTAGTTAATAATAACACACTTTAAATGTAAAGCAATGTTTTGAAAAAGTCACAGCGATTCAGAGTGTCCTGCCTATTCTGAGTGAAAGGGAGCAGGGAAGCCCAGTAGGTCGGGCACAGGACGTGCCCGACAGTCACCGTTGCCCCAACGCTACCTCTGTCGGGCAACGCTACACTTTTCCCCGAATTACGGACTATTGGGCAAGTGGATTGTGACTGACCAGGGTGGGAAAACGGCTTCGGCTAACTCAAGAGCCACCCTCAACTTTTTTATGTATTGTCGCCGGTGGTGTCATCTGCCCGTCGGTCTCTCCCCCGCGCCGCCAGCGATGCCATCGCTCCAGCCAGCGCAACACCCATTGCGGCGCATGGGCGCGCTTCCACTCGCCGGCGGCGTATTTATTGGCTTCCGTCAGCGTGGGATAGATATGGATCGTGCCTAAAATCTTGTTCAGCCCCAGGCCATGACGCATGGCCGTCACGAACTCCGCGATCACCTCGCCGGCGTGTTCGCTCACGACAGTGACCCCCAGAATTTTGTCCTTCCCCGGTACGGTCAGTACCTTCACCACCCCATACGCCTCCTCATCGGCGATGGCGCGGTCCAGTTCGTCGATATGATAGATGGCGACTTCATACGAAATGCCTTTTTCCTTCGCCTCCTGCTCGTTAAGCCCCACCCGCGCCACTTCCGGCTCGGTAAAGGTCGCCCAGGGGATCACCGAGTAATCCACCTTGAATTTTCTAAAAGTCCCGAACAGGGCGTTGACTGTCGCGAACCAGGCCTGATGCGCGGCGGTATGGGTGAACTGATAAGGTCCGGCCACATCGCCCACCGCATAGATGTTCGGAAAGCGGGTCTGCAAATACTCGTTGACCTCGATGGTGCGGACCTTGGTCACCGGAACACCCAGTTCCTCCAGACCGTAACCTTCGGTATTCGCCACCCTTCCTACGGCCACCAGCACCTGGTCGAACTCGAGCCGTACTTCCCGGCCTGTATGCTCGCAAATCAGGACTTTCCGATCGTTCTCGCGGCGGAATTCTTTGGCCTTATGATCGACCAGCACCCGAATACCCTCGGCCTCGAAACGCCTGGCGACCATGGCCGAAATCTCCGGATCTTCGCGAATCATAAGCCGCGGCAGCATCTCCACCTGGCTTACCTGGCTGCCGAAACGGGCGAATGCCTGGGCCAGTTCGCAGCCGATGGGACCACCGCCCAGCACCACCAGCCGGGGCGGCAGTTCCCGCAGGTTCCAGACCGTATCGGAGGTTAAATAGCCTACCTCGGCAAGGCCGGGAATCGGCGGCGCGAAGGGCCGCGCCCCGGCGGCGATGACGATAGCGCGGGTGGTCAGCGTCCGGCCATCGACCTCCACGGTATAGGGCGAGGTGATCTTCGCCTCCCCCTGGATGCACTCCACCCCCAGTTTGGTGTAACGCTCCACCGAATCATGCGGCTCTACGGTTTTTATCACCCGTTGTACCCGCTCCATGACCTCGGCAAAATCGAATTCCGCGCTGGCGGACTTCAGGCCGAATTCCCGCGCCCGGTGAATATAGGATAGGATGCGGGCCGAACGCAGCAGCGCCTTGGAAGGCACGCAACCGGTATTCAGGCAATCGCCGCCCATCCGGTGCTTTTCGATCAAGGTGACTTTGGCTTTCACCGTCGCCGCGATATAAGCGCTCACCAGACCGGCGGAACCGGCGCCGATAACCACCATGTTACGGTCGAAACGCCGGGGCTTCTGGTAAGGTCGCAGCACCCGGCGGGCCTTGACGAGCGCCACCAGCTTTCTGGCCAGCAGTGGAAACAATCCCAGCAGGGCAAAGGAAAACAGCAGACCCGGCGACAGAATCCCGCGCAAGGACTCGATGCCGGCAATCCGGGTGCCGGCGTTCACATACACGATCGTGCCGGTCAGCATCCCGACCTGGCTGACCCAGTAGAACGTCGTGGCGCGGATAGACGTCAACCCCATCACCAGATTGATGATAAAGAACGGAAATACCGGTATCAGCCGCAGGGTGAACAGATAAAAGGGGCCGTCTTTCGCCATACCCTCGTTAACCGGCTTGAGGTAACTACCGAATCTGCCCTGCACCCAGTCACGCAAGAGAAAGCGCGCCGCCAGAAAAGCCAGGGTGGCGCCGATGGTGGAAGCGAACGAGACCACCACCGTACCCCGGACCACACCGAAGATGGCTCCGGCCACCAGCGTCATCAACGCCGCTCCCGGCAGCGACAGGCCGGTTACGGTCACGTAGAACACAAAGAACAGCAGTGTGGTCTGCCAGGGGTGAACCTGGAAATAGGCAGCGATGGCGGCCTGTTGCGATTTGAAATAATCCAGGGTGAGATAGCGCCCCAGATCGAGCGCAAAAAAGCCAACCACCAGGATAACGATCACTGCCGCCAGCAGGAGCTTATGTGATTTCATCGGTCGCATATAGTCTCGCTAATGGTTATCCAGACATTCGTTGCCACTGGCGCTCCCAGAGACGAACAAAGCGGCTCACCGTACTTCCAGTTCCAGCGCCGCCGCCAGCAGAGAGCGGGTATACGCCATCTGCGGTTGGGCGAAGAGTCGCCACGCCGGCCCTGCTTCCACTGCCTGACCGTCCTTCATCACCAGCAGATGGCTGGCGAGGGCGCGCACTACACGTAAATCGTGGCTGATGAACAGGTATGCCAGCCGATAGCGGCTTTGCAACTCGCGCAGCAGTTCGACGATCTGGGCCTGGACCGAGACATCCAGGGCGCTGGTCGGCTCATCCAGCACGATCAGGCGAGGTTTCAACACCAGAGCGCGGGCAATGGCGATACGCTGCCGCTGCCCGCCGGAGAACTCGTGGGGATAGCGATCCTGGGTGGCGGGGTCCAGCCCGACCTCCGTGAGCACCTGCGAGACCCGCGCCCGCCGCGCTTCCCGGTCGCCGCCCAGGCCGTGCACTTGCAGCCCTTCCTCCACGATCTGACCTACCGACAGACGGGGGCTGAGCGAGCCGAACGGATCCTGGAAGACGATCTGCATTTCCCGCCGCAACGGGCGCAGCGTCTTGCTGTTCAAGCCATCGATGCGGTGATTCTGAAAGCGGATCGGGCCGGCGCTGCTCAACAGCCGCAGCAGCGCCAGTCCCAGGGTGGTTTTGCCGGAGCCGCTTTCGCCGACGACGCCCAGCGTCTGTCCCACCCGCAAATTCAGACTGATCCCGTCGACCGCCTTGATGTGTCCAACCGTACGCTGAATGACGCCCTTCTTGATGGGAAACCAGACCTTGAGTCGCTCGCAGGCGATGATTTCCGGGGCCGTCTCGTCGGCGGTCGGCGGTTCGCCGACGGGTTGCGCCGCCAGCAACTGCCGGGTGTAGGGTTGCCTGGGCGCGGCGAACAGTTCGGCGACCGCCGCCTGCTCCACGATTTCGCCGGCCTGCATCACGCAAACCCAATCGGCCATTTTCCGGACGATGCTCAGATCGTGGGTGATGAACAATACCGCCATTCCGAAGCGGCGTTGCAGGTCCCGCAACAGTTTCAGGATCTGCGCCTGGATGGTGACATCCAGGGCCGTGGTCGGCTCGTCGGCGATCAACAGATCCGGCTCGTTGGCGAGCGCCATGGCGATCATCACCCGTTGCCGCTGACCCCCGGACAGTTCATGAGGCAGGGCATGCAGCCGCTGTTCCGCTTCGGGCAATCCCACCAGCCGCAACAGTTCCAGCACTCTCGCCCGCGCCGCCGCGCCGACCAGTCCCTTGTGCAGCGCCAGCACCTCGCCGACCTGCTTGTCGATGGAGTGCAGGGGATTCAGAGAGGTCATGGGTTCCTGAAAGATCATCGCGATCCGGTCGCCGCGAATCTGCCGCAAGCGGGCCTCGGACGCTCCCAGCAGTTGTTCGCCCCCAAGGCGGATGCTGCCGCTGGGATGATGGGCCAGTGGGTACGGCAGCAGTTGCGGGATGGACAGCGCGGTAACCGACTTGCCCGAACCGCTCTCGCCGACCAGGGCCAGGATCTCGCCGCGCCGCAGGGTGAAGGAAACGCCGCGCACCGCCTGGACCGTGCCGAAGGAAACGGCCAGATCGCGCACTTCGAGTAACGGCGGCGTGAAACCGGCCGTCACGACAGAATCTTCCGGGGATCGAAGGCGTCGCGCACGGCCTCACCTACGAAAATCAGCAGGCTGAGTATCAGGCCCAGCAGCAGAAAACTGGAGATGCCCAGCCAGGGTGCTTGCAGATTCTCCTTACCCTGCCTGAGCAGATCCCCCAGTGAGGCCGAACCCGGCGGCAGGCCGAGTCCAAGAAAGTCCAGCGAGGTCAGGGCGACCAGCGACCCGGAGAGGATAAATGGCAGAAAGGTGAGCGTGGCTACCATCGCATTGGGCAATACGTGTTTGAACATGATTTGGGCGTTGCGCATGCCTAGCGCCCGGGCGGCGCGGACATAGTCGAAATTGCGGGCGCGCAGAAATTCGGCCCGCACCACCCCGACCAGCGAAGTCCAACTGAACAGCATCAACACCAGCAGCAAGGTCCAGAAACCGGGCACGATGACGCTGGAGACGATGATCAAAATGAACAATTGCGGCAGCCCGCCCCAGATTTCCAACAGCCGCTGCAACAGCAGATCGAGCCAGCCGCCGAAATAACCCTGCACCGCTCCCGCCGCCACCCCGAGCAGCGAGGAACTCAACGTCAGCAGCAGGCCGAACAGCACCGAAATCCGGAAACCATAGAGCAGGCGGGCCAGCACGTCGCGGCCCTGATCGTCGGTGCCCAGCCAGTTTGCCGCCGAGGGTGGCGCCGGCGCCGGCGCCGGTAAATCGTAATTGGTCGTGTCGTAACTGAAGCGGATCGGCGGCCACAGCATCCAGCCCTTGGCGTCGATCAGTTGCTGTAGATAGGGATCCCGGTAATTGGTGGTGGTGGGGAAAAGCCCACCAAAATCGGTTTCGGGATAATCCTTGAACACCGGGAAATACCAGCCGCCATCATAGCGCACCAGCAAGGGCTGGTCATTGGCGATGAATTCCGCGCCCAGACTGAGGCCGAACAGCGTCAGAAAGATCCACAACGACCAGTAACCGCGCCGGTTGGCGCGGAAGCGGGCCAGCCGTCGTTGCGTCAGGGGGGAGAGGGAAAGGCCGAATGTGCGGGTTGTCATGGCGAGTTATCTTAACCGTTCAGACCCCTCTCCCCGACCCTCCCCCACAAGGGGGGAGGGAGTTATTGCAAAACAGCTACTTAGCGTATTCCCCCTCCCCTTGTGGGAGGGGG
>CAIMUS010000306.1 GCA_903844665.1 uncultured Pseudomonadota bacterium | reverse complement strand
GGGCGGTTCGCGAACCGCCCCTACGGGGATTCCCTGGGAGCGCCGGCATTTTGCCGGCTGTTGACTGGCGTCGATGCCCTGAGGCCGGCGAAGATGCCGGCGCTCCCAGGGTCGGATTGTCCCGCCTTAAGTTGGTGGCCAAGGATGGCAAATTGTGGTAGATATACGGAAACTATCTAATCATTTGTTATGCATAGTCAAACTCTTGCATATTGCTTTGGCTTCTCTCTGATAAATGTTGGTTCGAAAGAGAACTGTATTCAAGAGGCGCTGAACGTAACCAAAATCTGCATTGGGAGGGGGAATTGAAGAGTCCACTAATACGACTGCTTGCGGGTAATCTGCGTGAGGCTCACGAGCTCGGAATGATCGATTGTGATGACAAAGCCATTGCGGACTACCTCGCGTCGATCGATGCGGATTGGATCAATACGTTGGATCAGGCAGAAGAGTTTCGGCAGTGGATGGGCAACACCAAACGCGAGTTTGACCGGCAATTCAGACCGATACAGGCCTTTCGAGGGCGAACGATTCCATTTTGCAACGTAATGGGAATGGGTACATTTTCAAGGTACTGGCTCGATACGCTGGAGCCAGCGTTGGGGGATCCGGATGCCGGTCATGCCAAAGATCAGATCACAAAACTTGCCAATGAAACTATCCCCGCATCCGCATCGGCGCTGACTCAGTTACAGGAGTCCTTCTTGCGATTAGATCGATGGATCAAAAATGCCGGCGGCTATCGCAGCCGTCGGGGCGTCACCGTTAGCATCGGACAGCTATTGGATCCGGCTACCCGGCCGTTTTGGGTGGGTGGGCGCGTACAAAAGCCGCATTCGTCCGCGCAGTACTGGCGCGATCGCTTGGGGCTTATTCATGTGTCGGCGGGTAAACGATGGTGCCGAGATCTTCTTGTTCGGCTGAAGTTTGTCGCTATGATGGCCAACGAAGAACTGCCGCGCGCCGCGCACCTCGAACACAGAGGCCGTAATCCTAATTCGCTGTGGATATTTCGCCCAAGCGTCTTGCACGGCGGGAACAGGCGTTTCGTTCAGGGGGTTGCGGCGGATAGGGCGGGGCGAGCCGCTCGCCGGGGGAGCACGAGAGACTTGTCTTCAAGCGATTACTTCGAAGGTGAAAGAGAATTGTTGCTCTTGGCAGGGGAAATCGCCAACGCTCGCTTGGTTGGCATTGACTTGTTCGAGGGTTTTGCCGATATGAACCCTGGAAGAGATGATGACGACCATGCTTTTGTGGAGTCCATCGCTCATCAACGCACTTGGGTCTAGCTGGATAAATATATGAACAACCTTGGTTCTTACTCGGTGAAGATCGAAGCGCAAGATGCTGCGGTCGCCGAATTCTTGAATGATGTGGATATTGCCTTGGGTCATGGCTACGAACAGCCGGGTCGCCAGCTATTTCCATATTTTTCCCCACAGTTTCACGCTATTGCTGTAGGCGAGTTGCCACTCTTTGAAAGACTGGCGCGCGCTTACGGCGCATTAGAAGAACCGCGAAAGCCTCATGCTCGATTGATTGTGCAAAAGGCTCAGGCGCTTTGCGCACGTTCTCCCCTGGGTCTACGGCGCAGCTTGGTGTGCGTGGACTTGGCCCATGAAATTGATCCGGCGCTTTGGAGCCAGGCGCTCTATTCTGATTTGATGCTTCGCCCCACAGATGCGGGTGAACTCGCTGAGTGGTTGTGGCAATTGGTTCGTCGGTGGCACAAATGGAATATCAAGGTGGTGAGCACGCCTCAGCACTGGGAAAAAGCCATCAGAGCGATTGCCCCCAAGGGTATTCTGAGCCTGCTACTTTATTTTCACGCTCAGAACGCTAGTGATTGCCCCGAGTGCTGGGTACAGTTACGCCGCATTGCACTGGAGCGCATCGAAAAAGAAGAGGCCGCACTTCTTGATGTCGGTCACGATCCGGACATCCTCAAAGAGCGCATAGCGAGCCTGCTACTTCCGCCGGAACAGCGCGATGCTGAACATCACGATGCGCCGCTAAGTCCCGACTGGTCTAGGGAGCGAGACATGCTGCTGCGCACCTTGCGTCCGGAGCTCGGGCATGCGTCGACAGGCCTCGAAGAAGAGACGGGATGGCTTGCTCGCGAGGCGGCCTAATGCCTAAGACTGTTACATCGACAGGATTTTCGTCTGTACACATCGCACGCCTTCGCGAGAAGTTGAGCGAGTGGGGAAACCCTTCTGATTCGAGTGAAGGGAACGGGGATTTCATCGATCTCTGGTTTGTCGATACGGACGTGTTGCATACATACATTCAATTAGCCCCAGGCGATTATGTTAATCAGTGGCCGAGTCTTTATGCCTTGGGCAAGCCAGAGGATGCTCCGTCACAAGGAACTCAAATCGATGAGCGCGCACGCGAGGTGATAGACAGTATTGCGATTGCCGTTTCCTACTTCTTGTTTGGACGGTTTCGCGAAACCCTTGGTGTTCAAAGCCGGCGATTCTTGCTCACGCCCGAACATGACCGTGAGCTCGACGCAATGGCGATTGCCGTGTCGTTTGAGGCGCAACGCAACGTACCAAACTTGATGTCCTCGCTAACGGCCCATTACCAAGGCCTCGCCAAAGCTGAGAGTGTGGCCGATACGTCTAAACACATTAGCGCCATTTTTTCATTGCTGCGTGAGAACTCGCCGTCGGGTAAGGTGTCTCGGACTTTGGAATTGCGGCGGCGCCGACTCGACACGATGCAGGACACCGCTTTCTTTCCCTCGGCCGAGCCGGGAGCAGCGTTCGCCTTCCGACCTAAAGCAAATATTTTTGAGGTTCGTGTAAAGGAACTTGCTCGGGAAGCATTCGGAATTTTTTTGGGTTCGTTGATAAAGCTTCATCCAGCGGTCGAAAGGTATGCTTTTATCAAAACGGCTGTCTTTGCCTTTCATGATCCCAACCGAAGGTTGCGGGAATATGTCGACCACATATTGTTTCAAGCCCACGAGCACTTGGCCGTTGACGACGGTAAATCACAGCAGCGGCCAGACGAATTTGATGAGAGCATGCTAACCTATCAGGCCAAGATAGCTGCAAGAGAGGTTTCTGACGTCTATGCGTTTGCCCGTTTGGTCGCACTGGCGGAGTTCCTCAATGAAAATCATCCACAAAGTGGCCGTTATTGGCGAGTAAACCTGCTGACGGGTTCCAATAAGCAGCGTGCGTTGATGGAGCAATGGCGGCAGCGGAACGCGGCAGTTGGCTCGGTTCGTTTGGTCCACCCACTCAGTGCGATGGGAATTGATGGCTTTGCACAACCAGACGAAGGGTACAGTGATCAGGACACCAACGAGCATCACGAGGCGCCTGGTGCATACGCGCTTCGCGCTCTCAAACAAAAGGGTTCCGGAGACATCGATGTTGAAAAATTTTTGAATGACTTCAAAGATCTTCTCTCCTCCACGGCGGTCAGTTGCGCCCCGAACAGAGAGCGCTGGATGCGCAATTTGCGGATGAAGTTGGGTGGATTGGATCAGCATTCTAGAGGTGCGTATCTGAGAAGTATGCGGGACGCGATTTCGCGCGACTTTGCGTCGACTTTCGCAGAACTCAACATCGGTTCGTTTAACAAAAAAGGACAACTACCCACCGTAAGTTTGCCTGCACTAGCGTTGCCTTTGGATGCGCAAGACCCAAGCCAAGCGCAGCAGTTCGTAATTCAGCTGCACTGGGATTCGAATGAAACAGACCCATCGGTGGGTAGAGTTCGACGCACTTCATCAAACCCTCGATTAATACCGCCGGTCGCAAAGCTGATAAAGGCCGATCCAACCGGGTATAGCGCCTTGCTTTGTATTGGACTCGGCTACTTGGCGCAAGGATGGAGTTCGCTTCGGCTTGCCGAGGCTGTTGGAAACACGGCGGTTGCCTTTGCCACGACTGACATTGGCAAAGACGGCGAAGATGATTCTTATCCGCAGGGTAATGAGGCGCTCTACTTTGCTGCGTTTGTTTCCCGTATGCAGGTTGATGGCTCAGCGGCGATGCGAAGTCACGCCCATGACTGGTTGCAACGCCATAGAACCCTGTTGAGTCGCGCGCTTGCCATTCTTGAAGAATGGGGACTAACAGACATAGGGCGGCGGCGTGTAGCGATACCTACCAAGCGTCAGGCCAACGATACGACGTTGGCACAGTTGGTGCGAGTTCGGTATGAGGCCGAAGTATTGGCAGCCGATGTTTTCGGGCACTTGATTGATCGACTTGAGATCACTGATTCAAAGCTATTGGTCAAGCCTCCGGTCGAGTGCTTAGTTGTTGTAAAAGATCTTGCAAGGCAGTGGAGCGCGCTAAACAAACTGGATTTGCAGCCGCAGTACCGTGCCGACGTCACGTTTATTGGTGCGCAATTGGTTGCAGCAGCTATTCAGGCGTGGCTCTGCGTTCTCGCAGATGATCCGGATGGCCATATTAAGGATCACGAGAAATGGATTACTGAATGGGTCAATGCCGAGGCTTTGAGCAACGCAGCGCCGGGCAGCATGTTGGTACGGGTACTGATTGAAATATTTAATTCACGTACTTGGGGAGGCAAGCCGCGAAAGCGTGATCTCATGGAAGCCAAGCGTCACCTAAGTCAGATGCAGTTTTCATCTCTGGATGAGTTAAGAGGACCTCTTTTTAAGCGGCTGCTGGACGACCCAGAAACCCCTGTATCGATCCTTTTTCGCGGTACAGCGTGATCTGGCTCTGAATGGCACGGGCGTAACCAGTCGCCCGCTCTCCCCGTAGGAGCGAGCTTGCTCGCAAAACGGCGCCAGCAGATTAGTGGCCAGGGTCGTTTCGATCCCTTCCGCCGTGCCAGAGCGCTCGTTCAGTAATACCCCGGCGTGTGTGTGCTGTGCCCCACCCTACCAGGCCCAGGTCGAGCGGGGCAAGGAACTCCTCCCGCAGAATCTCGCCGGGATGGATCGGACGCATGTTGAAACTCCCCTAACGTCTTGGGCGCAATGTGGATAAAATGGACTAAATGCCGACTGGACGGCAGCCCGTTCGATGCGCAACCCATGCACGACCACGACCAACGTTTCAAGACCCTGCTCAAGACCTTCCTGCCGGAGTTCTTTGCGCTGTTCTTTGCCGACTGGGCGGAGACTTTCGACTTTTCGCGGGTGGAATGGCTGGACAAGGAGGTTTTTCCCGATCCGCCGCAGGGGGAGCGGCGGGTGCTGGATCTGGTGGCTAAACTGCCGACCCGCCGGCCGGTGGCAGCGCAGTCCGGCAAAGCCGAAGCCTGGCTGTCGCTGCTCCATTCGAGGTGGAGTCGGCGGATTCGTTGACGGTTCAGCGCCGCCGCATGCACTGGTACTATGCCAATCTGCGGCAGAGCTATGACCTGCCGGTGCTGCCGGTGGCGGTCTACCTGCGGGTCGGACTGGAAGGGCTGGGGACGGACTGCTACCGGGAACGGTATGGTCCGCTGGAGGTGCTCAGCTTCAACTATCTGTACGTGGGGCTGCCCAAGTTGGAAGCGTTGACCTACCTGGAACGGAATAACGTGCTGGGTATCGCGCTGGCGGCATTGATGCATGTGCCCCCAGACCGGCGGGCCTGGCTGAAGGCGGAAGCCTTGCGGCGGTTGGCGAAAAAGCCATCGACGGAGCAGCAGCGGTTTCTGCTGGCTGAATGTGTGCAGGCCTATCTGGAACTGGCCGCCGGCGCCGAGCAGGAGGAATTCGAGCGGTTACTGGCCGACGATGCTTTCAAAGAGGTGAAGACGATGGGTACGACCTGGTTTGAACAGGGGCTGGAACAAGGTTTGGAACAAGGTTTGGAACAAGGTTTGCAACGAGGGTTGCAGCGGGGGAAAGCTGAAGGGCAGCGTGAGGCGGTGGTGAAGATTCTCGAAGCGCGGTTTGGCGAGTTGAATCAGGCCGTTCGCGAACGGGTGGAACACTGGCCTGCCAACAAGCTGGAGGAACTGATCAGCCGTGCCGTACTGATGCAATCGCTGGCGGAATTGGGCCTGTAACGACAGGCAAAGCAGCGACCACGGGGTGTGACCGAGCCGGCGGCTCAAGCCAGACCACCCAGGTAAAGCAGTCCGCTACGTGCGAGCGCGTGCGGACGCAGGAGAAATCCGTCACTTGGTAGTAGGCGTGGCAGTGCAGAAAATTGGCATCTGTCCCCGATTTCGATTTCGGGTCTGTCCCCGATTTTGATTTCCATATAACCAATAGGATAATTAGCAATGACCTCTTACGATCAATGGAACTCAGCGTTAGTTCATCATTTCACAGAGGGGGCTCCAAGGGGGAGCAGCATATTCTTAGCGGTCGACGACGACGAATTAACCCGACTGGGACGAGTGATCGGATTAACCAACAACGCAGTAGTTGATTTTCAGCATGCGCTCTCCACACGAGTCATTGATGCTGGCGGTAGGGTAACACTTAGAAGCCTACGTGGCCGGAATGCTGCTAGAGAACCGAATGGAGTAACTTTTTTGTGTGCTTGTGTCCTCGCAGCTACGTACATGGCGGATGAGGAAGATATATCAGAAATCAATTACTTCCATAGACTCCGCAGAGTGCTGAGTTTACCCTTGGGGGAGGGTAGGCCGGAAGGCATGCGACACGGAAGCGAGGCGGAAGAACCACTCTGGATAGAGTGGAATAAATGGTTGCAGGAGCGCGGGTTTTTACCATCAGCGGTTTCAGGTGAAGGATCATGGAAGTTCATCAATTATTCCTTATCGCAGGCGCTACTGCGTAAAGCTGATAAGGACCGGCTGAGACGCCTCTTCGTAGAGTGGCACTTCTCAGAGGATATGGATCCCGCTACGCTTGCGGCTCGTGTTCGCGCAGAAGAGATCAACCTGCCTCAGCACCTTCGCGAGCTGCTTGGTGCAGACAGAGAGCGAAGATCAGCCGTTCAAGAGGCTATTCACCAACTATATGAACTCTGGTGCGAGAATCCACAAGATGACAGGCTTGCCACTGGCGTTAGGGTGCGAACCCTCCGTTCAGGTATCTATCGTACAGTGGACTTCATCACTGGGTTGATCACTTATCACTTTCATCCCAAGGCTCCCAGAGGCCAGGCAATTGGTCAGCTTACCATCGAAATCGATGGGAAGAATTTCGTGCTCACTCAGGAGCGACCAGGTTGGTTGTATCCCTTCGGTCGATTGACGGGGCGCGAACTGCGAGAAGGCGTTCGAATTCCAGTCAATGGAAACTTTGACATCGATCACGTGGTGCTTCCCAAACGCAAGTTTTGGATTATGGTTCAGGATCCTGAAGACCCTGATTCTGGGGATTTAGCCGGTTGGACTGGACCTCAGCTTGCCGAGCCTTTCTTGTTGCTCCTTGTTCCAGAGCTTCTCAGTGAGTTAATCATGCTGAAAGAGGAAGGGTTAATTGAGTGGGAGGGAGAGTCTATTAAAGTATTGGATGATGAATGGCTCGAAATCAGGAACTGCATGGCTGTTTCTGAGGCATGGTCTGGAGTTTTTATACAGGATCAAGAACTATTTGAGGCACTCAAACCATCGGCACCACTCAGCGTTGGCGCTAGTGGTGGCTTAAGGGTTCCGACCCGCTCAGGATGGCTCCACGGCTATGGTCCGGAGCTAACGATATTCTCCTTCTATCCTGAAGCACAAATTAGGATCACTCGGATTCATGATGAAGCTGTGATGCTTGATGGCGCTCGACACACAGGAACCTCATTTCCTGTCTCTTGGGGAAACCCTGGAGACTATCGGGTTGAAGCAAAAGTTATCGGACGTTCTGTGCAGCGACTGATTAAAATCATAGGATGGAATGAACTGGAATCCGCACGTCTCGCCTGTAGGGATATGATAGAACTCGATGGTGCAAGGCTTTGTGGAGCTTCGTTAGAGGCTCTCGGCTGATAGGAGCTTGGCTATGAGATGGTATGCAGCCTTTAGATGCTTTGGAAAAGCAGAATTAATACTGAAACAGATCTCTCAGAAGATTCATTCTGAGGATCTTGGGCGATATGTCCCCCGCGTATGTTTTGAGAAGGGCCCTAAGAAACAATTTTTCCTCTTCATGGCAATTGACAGTGCGGCACCCGGCGAGCCTCCAGAGGCGTTGCAAGGTTTGTTAAGACTACCCGCTCTAAAATCACCTTTTTGTATTCATGGTAGACTTCAACCTTTTTCACGCGAAGAAATCAAGCCAATGGTCTCAGCAGAAATTGATGTCCATGACTATGCACGCACCATTCGTTGGGTAGCACGGCACGAGGATGCAGAAGATCCATTCGGCTTAATCCCGGCAACTAATCAGCCAAGCGTTCAAGATCGCTCAGAGCCATTTTCCCATCTGATGCTATGGCTATCCGCTGTCGGGATGGGTACCTTCCCTATCTTCCGCGCAGGATGCCAATCATTAAGCCTATCCGACAGTACTACCCCAGCATCGCGCATCTTCCGTCGCCTTCGGCTGTTGGGGCACGTCGAATCATCAAATGATGGTCACCACTGGTCGGTTGCTCCATCCGTGCTTGCTCAAATCGCTCGGTATGATGGAGACATTGAATTTGCTTTTTGTGGTGGGCGCGATGCAAAGCTCATCCAGGCATTGAAGGAGGCTTGCGTAGTCAAGGAGGAGGGGCAACCAAACGGCGCCGGGCCAGCGTTAATAAAAGTTTGCTTTCAGAATGAAGCGGCTGTTGAAACAGCAGTTTCCGAACTGGCGCCACGATACGGGCTTAAAGCTGTTCCCGCCGCAGAGTTGTTTGCTCAAAGGGTTCCCGATCTGATGGCATGGTGCGCCGGCCTCCTGCCGGTTGAGGGAATAGTACCCGCCTTGTTTAACCTTCGCATGTTCGATGACTCTGGATTTGCAGACTGTATATTTACAGGAACCGGCGGCTTTTACGAGTTTCGCCGAGCCGATTCCGTGCGAGGGGATTACTATTTATACTATGATGCACACCGTGATAAATGGATCAGAGGTGACTGGTATGGACTCAGATTCCTGGCGCTTCACGGACGCGGAGCGCTACAGGAGGTGCGCTTCGACCCCAGTAGTGGATCACTTGCAGTTCGACAGACTGAGCGCTGGCCAGAGTTGTACGAGCGTGTCCTGGTCCTTTGTTCCGGACGGTTACCTACGATAAACGCGGGCTGGTTGGTCTACTCCAATGTTCCTAAAGATATTGCCAAGTCCCTTACAGAAAAACTGGGCATACCGCTAGAGGGGAGGTAGTACGTTATGCATGACCTTATTGGTTCTTACAGGCGGCTTGAACTGCTCTATCGCCTTTATATCAAGAGTGCTTTCCCCCTCCGGTCGCAAATCTTGACTAAAGAACGGGACGCGGTCCTCAGCAAACTTGGTGTGCTTAGTCAACTGCCTGTACTGGAAACGATTCCTCTATATCCCTCATCAAGATTGGATGTGGATGCGGCCGCGAATCAGTTGCCTGCCGGGTTTAGAGATTTCAGATTCCTGGCCGAAAGGCTTATTCCAAAACCCAATCAGCTTTATACTCATCAATGGGAGAGCATCAGAGAGGTAATCCTTAACGGTCGCGATATAGTCGTGACCACTGGTACAGGCTCGGGAAAGACTGAATGCTTTCTCCTTCCGCTCTTTGCACAGCTAGCGAGAGAATCTAAAACGTGGGCGCCGGCTGGCCAAGCGCCTGCGAACCGAATCTGGTGGGATGACAATGTGAACCCGGATGGAGGTCGTGTCTCTCAATGGTCTCACGTTAAGCGGCAGCCGGCTCTGCGTGCCGTCATTCTGTATCCGCTCAACGCGCTCGTTGAAGACCAACTCAGGAGGTTAAGGTCAGCCCTGGACGACGATTCCATCCACGTCTGGTTTGATCGCAACCGCGGTGGTAACCGCATTATGTTCGGCCGTTATACCGGGCTTACACCACTTGCCGGTCGTCCCGATGCAACCAGAGAACGGCGTCTTAAAAAAGCACTCATGGATCTTTCGCAACAACGTGAGGAAATTCTTCGCGCCCTGCATCAGGATCCTACGCTCGATCGTGATATCCAATATTTCTTTCCTCGCCTGGATGGTGGGGAAATGTGGTCCCGGTGGGACATGCAAGAATCACCCCCGGATATTCTCATCACCAACTACTCGATGCTCAACATCATGCTGATGCGCAGCATTGAGGACCAAATCTTCGATACCACCAGGCAATGGCTGAGTGAAGGAGACGAGCAAGAGCGGCAATTCTTCTTGATTATTGACGAGCTACACGCCTACCGCGGTACGCCCGGAACGGAGGTTGCCTATATTATCCGGCTGCTATTGCACCGGCTCGGTCTTGAACCAGACTCTCCAAAGCTGCGCATTATCGCCACCACCGCCAGCTTGGACCCTGGTCAAGGCGGTAGCAAGTTCTTGAAGGAATTTTTCGGCCGTGATCGATTTGTTCCTATCACCAGCACTCAGCTACCGCCGTCTCAGGGGGCACGATTGTCTCTCACCGCTTATGAGGGTGCGTTTGCACAGTTTGCGCAGAGTATTCAGCCAAATTGGTGGAAGGGTGGGCCACCCGATATGGGCAGTGCGGCGGTAAGAACTGAGATGGGTATGCTTGCGGGAACCTTGGGAGTCGGACGTAAGCCAGGAGAGACGGACGAGGAATTGCTGGGACGCGCTTTGCACGCTAAAGGCGCCTCGGATTCTTTACGGGATGCCTGCCTCGCCGTGTCCTCGGATGGCACGCTTCGACCTGCGTCGATTGACAAGATCGACAAAGTCATGTTTCCTACAGCGTCCGCTAACAAGTCTTCGGATGACGTGGTCTCTGACACGCTTCGCGGTCTACTGTTGGCAGTTGGCATGTCAAGATATCAGCAACGCTCTTTTCAACCGGTCCGCGGGCATCTGTTCTTCCATAATTTGATGAATCTGTGGGCGTGTTGCAATCCTGATTGCAGCGATCCGGCTGTTTCCCAGGATCGTCCTGTCATACGGTCAGAGGATAGGCCGACGGTTGGAGCGATTCATTCGAGCCACCTCCTCATGTGTTCGTGTGGTGGCCGTGTTCTCGATCTGATTGTTTGTGAGGTTTGTGGCGAAGTCTTCTTGGGTGGATACAAAGCTAAGAGGCAACTTGGCGGTAATACTGCAACGTTCTTGACCCCTGATCAGGCTGATCTTGAGCACATGCCTGATCGGGTGAAATTAATACAGCGACATGGAAATTATGCCGTGTTCTGGCCGGTGCCGCGTGTTAGCGAGCCTTGGCAGGCAACTACCCCCACCGACATGGAATGGGACGTTGATAAAGTTGGCCGAAAATGGGTTAAAGCCACTCTCAACTGCGCTTCGGGGCAGCTTTCCGCTCAAAGGGTTGCTACTACAACACTCGGACCGGATGACATCCCTGGATGGTGGTATCAGATTAAAGGATCTCCACCAGATGCCAGGGCCATGCCCGAAAAGTGCCCGCGATGTGATGCCAATTACGCAAGAAGAAAGACGTTCAAGTCACCCCTTCGCGTACATCGAACCGGATTCCAGAAGGCCACTCAAGTATTAGCGGATGGCATCTTTCGTGAGTTGGGGCAGGAATCTCAAAAGACTAAAAAGCTGGTCATCTTCTCCGATAGCCGCCAGGACGCGGCAAAACTTGCCGGTGGAATTGAACGCGATCACTTCCGTGACATGTTACGCTTGGCACTCATCCAGGCATTTCGTGGATATTGGGATGGCCTCGTTTCGTTCCTGAGACAACATAAACTGGCTCCAAGCATCGCGCACTTGCAGACCTTGAATCCGTCTCTGCATGCTGTCGTCTTTGGTCTGCCAGAGCCGGAAGACGGCGCAAGAGCGACCGAATTTCAGTTGGCCTTGGATCCGAATATCCGTGCAGAAGCGATCGGCTGGCTTTACAATGTACCTGTCGTCAATCAGCCCGCTCGGCAGGAATGGTTAACTCTTATTCAAAACTACCCAGATCGAGTCCCTTTGCGGAATTTGACTGAGAAGGTGGAATCCGAGCTTCTCAAAATCGGAATGTGTCCTGGAGGATCGTCTTACGAGGCTCTTAACTATTGGGAAGGCCGGGGTCGTGGCCAGCAGCTCTGGTTCGAGTGTTTCGATTGGACCCAGGTTCAGAGTGGTGCGCAGGAGTTGCCTACCTCCAAAACACCGCAACCCCAGGGGCAGCAACGACATCGCCAACGGATGGCTGAGTTTCTGGTTGCCGAGATTATGTACGCCTTGTTTCCTCATATGGCGAGAACACTCGAAGGACTTGGGCAAGGATGGGTAAGCTACCGACCATACGGAAATCCGCAGCCACAACTCATCGCCGCAACCGAGGCTGTGATTCGGCAGCTTGGGGTGAGGCGGCAGCATAACCGCGCCGACGGCTTTTTCCCAGGTCAGAACGGAAGTCTTCGTCGCTTCTCGCGAGCCTATGTAGACAATCTCAACCTTTCACCCACAGATGTGGAACAGCAGTTGCGGCAGTCGGAGGCGGGAATTCCTTCAGGCTCAGGGCTTGTACTGGACCCATTTAATCTATCGCTGGTGCCTCGGCCGGCTGACTCTCAAGGCTACCGCTGCCCTGAGTGCAATGCGTTCTACCTCCACGATGTAATCTGCTGTCCTGAATGCTCGAAAGACAGCAGATCGAAGGGCAGCAGAGTGGTTAAATTGGTTCGATCGGGTATTCCGAGAGAGTTTGGAGAGTTTGGAGAGTTTGATTACTACGTGCAGTTGACCGAAGGGCACAGTAATATTGCATTCAGGATGAACTGCGAAGAACTCACCGGTCAGACAAATCGCGACGACCGTCCAGTGCGACAACGTAGATTTCAGGAGATTTTTGTCGAAACTGAGATCAAGAAAGTCCATGGGATTGATGTGTTGAGCGTTACCACGACTATGGAGGCAGGGGTGGACATCGGGTCTCTGAATGCGGTCATGATGGCGAACATGCCGCCGAGTCGCTTCAACTATCAGCAGCGGGTCGGCCGCGCTGGTCGCCGGGCTGGAGGAGTATCTCTTGCCGTGACGTTCTGTAGGGGCCGTAGCCATGATGATTTTTATTTCGAGCGACCTGAAAAAATCGCGGGGGATCGACCGCCGGCTCCTTATGTGGATGTACGAAGCGAGCCGATTTTCCGGCGGGTTCTGATCAAGGAAGTTTTGAGAAGAGCATTCGCGCACGCCTCCGGCGGAGTTGGACTTTCTGGTAGCGAGAATGTACACGGAGAGTTTGGCAATGTCACTGACTGGGCTGCGAATGAACCAGCCATTGATGCATGGTTGCAGGATTCACAGAATGACAGGCAGCTGGAGGAAGTATTCGACGCGCTGGCTGTAGGCACTTCTTGGGAAGGTGGTGGCGGTCAGGTTCTCCGCGTTCAGTTGAAGCACTATCTGCGTGTTGATCTCATTCCCGAAATACGAAGGATCGCTGCCGATCCACGCTACACCCAGGAAGCCCTAAGCGAACGTCTCGCCAATGCGGGACGCCTGCCGATGTTCGGTTTCCCGACCCGAGTACGACTGCTTTACACAGGATGGCCTCGCTCAGCGGTCCCCTGGCCGCCTGAAACAGGTTTGGTCGATCGAAACCTCGATATTGCTATCAGCCAATTCGCCCCTGGTTCTCAGACCGTAAAAGACAAGGCGGTATATAAGGCTGCTGGTGTTGTAACCTTCATGCCAGCAGGGAACATAGTCAGGACCGGGCCGGGGTTCTACCCATCCCTTTCAACCCCCAACCAGAGTTATGTAGGCCGCTGTGGAAATTGCCAGGCTGTCGTCGATACGCCTCAGGCAGGATCAGGGCAGGCATGTCCCATCTTAGGCTGTGGTATGGCGCTCACCGTTGTTGATGCGCGGGAGCCCAAGGGATTCTTCACCAATTTGAAACCGGAGGATTTCGAAGGGCAATTTGAGTGGGTACCCCGGTCGACGCGGCCCACGATGAGTGTGACACAAGGGCAGGTTGTACCGCAGACCGTACAAAACGCAGTCGTGACCGCGCTCAGCAGCGAAATTGTATCGATCAATGATAACGGTGGAAGCGAAGGCTTCGAGTTCAGCGAAGCTATCGTGGATGGTAACCTGGCGCCAGGAGCATACGTGGTGGAGGGAGCACTCTTCGAAAGTGATGGTACTCCTGTCCCAAGAGTGTCCGCGACCGGCCGAAAGCAGAAGATTGCACTGCTATCGAGGAGACAAACTGATATTCTGCTCGTCGATGTGGCGACTTGGCCTACGGGCATATACGCCGATCCCACAACGGTCGAGGGGCGCGCCGCCTGGTACTCCTTCGCTTTCTGGTTGCGTATCGCTGCAGGAGTTTTTCTTGACGTGGATGCACTTGAACTTCAGGCAGGCTTTCGAACAGTATCGCGGAACAACCGTCCGAGCGGAGAGGCGTTCCTGTGTGATCAACTGGAAAACGGTGCTGGCTACTGTACAAAGCTTGCCGCAAATTTGAACACTCTATTAGCCGAATCCGATCCTACCATTCAAGGGACTATTGCTGAGCGCTGGTGCAGAACTGTTGCTCTGGGACCACTGGAACCGGCGCATGCCAGCGAATGTGACAGTTCATGTAATTGGTGCTTGCGTGACTTCTACAATCTGCCCTACCATGGCCTGCTGGACTGGAGGCTTGCGCTGGATATGGCGCGGCTCGCTAATTCATCTACCGCGACTATCGATCTGGATTCGCCGTGCAACAGTGCGCCCAATCCATGGAGCATACTCGTCCAAGGATCGGGCGCACGAGTTGCTGTGACCCTGGCCCGACTTGGATACGGAACTCCGGTCCGCTTGGGTAGCTTAAATGGTTATGTCCATCAGCACCGGCAAGTAGTTGCACTCGAACGGCATCCCCTATGGCAAGACGACCACCCTGAATACCTTGCTGCTTATAATGCCGCATCTGCCCAGTACCCTAGTCATAAAATCATGAGTATTAACCCCTTTATAGTCGTGCGCCGTCCCGCCGATTGTATCTTCTAAGTTGGTAGTTGCGATCCGATACAAAGTATGCAATTTCAAGTAACCGAAGCCACTGATGTAATTCTCATTTCAGGAGCCAAGCGTGTCGCAGATCTATTGCGACATGAGTTGGGTTTCCAACCCCGTTCCGTGTTTGAGGAAAGCGCAACAAAAGGCGGGTTATTGGTTGCAAAAGAAGCTAATGGAAAGGTTCTAGGCTTCGCCAGGTATCACCATCGGCGGGATAATCGGACTACGCTTTACGAGATCGGTGTGGATCCAGCCTACACTGGGCAGAAGATAGGAGCAGCACTTATTGAAGCACTAAAAACCAGTGCACGAAAAATCGGCAGTCGAGAGGTCTCGCTCAAATGTCCTGTCGATTTGCAGGCTAACTTATTCTACGAACGCTTGGGATTCGTTCGAGACGCCATGCGGAGTGTTGCTGGGAGAAGCAGGCGCCTGTTTGTTTGGAGACTGCTACTAGAGAGAAGCCGAAAGATCACCTTTGTTGCTTCCCTTACTGCCTCCACGAACGATCTTGCTCATATGGTTAGCATGTGGGAAAAAGAAGGCCCTATGAGGCGGCCATTCGAAAGATGCATTATTACTCCCTTATTCATTGATCCTGGAGCTCTTGGCTGGGTGAAACACATGAACGATGAGTGGGGAGTAAAGGTAACGTTTGATTCTGGTGGATTTTTTGTACAGCAACAAAAAATAAGATATGATGAGCTATTTTCAAAGTTGCTTGATTTTTATGAACACAATGATTGGGGGGATTTCTTTGTTCTTCCAGATTTTCCTCCTATATCTGGGTTGAGTACACATGAAATCGAAGAAAGAGTTTATGTAACCATTAGTGAAGGGCTAAGGTTTTTCTATCGCTTACCGGTTCATATCCGAGGCCGTACGATGGGAGTTATACAAGGCCATCAGTCCGAACAGTTAAAAAACTGTTTTAAGGCATTTGAAGAACAAGGAATAAAACATCTTGGCTTTGGAAGCTTTGATACCTCCGGAAAAAACTCCGAGATCAATCTGATCACCGCTCAGGCGCGTGCAAGATTGCAGTTTGTCAGGAATCTAATCGAACCGGTTCGGAGTAGGCCATCTCTTCACCTGTTTGGTGTTAGCAGCCCTCGTATATTACCGGAGTTTCCATCTATATTTGCCACGAGTTACGATAGTTCCGGTTGGCTCCGGACGGCCGGATACGGAAACGTCTATCTGCCTTTTATGAGTAGAAAAAACGTGAGCCATGGAGGTTCAGGCATCTCCCTAGGCGCTGGCCAGACTGCGCAAGAGTTCTATGCTCAGGCGGAAAAGACTGGACATAAATGCCCATTCTGTTCTGATTTCCAGCGTTTGCAGAAAGACCGTTTTGTGCGGATGTGGCATAACGCATTGGTGTTCAGCGAGATGACAGAGCATCTAAATTCTGATTCTAAGTTGGAACATTCGGTTGCGAGCTGATGCTTCGGCCATGAGAGCACTGACACATCGCTTCCACACAAGGCATGATTTTACCCCGGAATTGGGTTGGGAAACTTTTAGGCTGTTATCATTATTCGATGAACCAACTTCAACAGCCGGTCTTAAAGCATTGGCTGATCAGCTAGGCTCCCCCCTACGTCACCGGAAAGGGGTGGAGAAAATTCTTGCCTCATTAAGTGATGTGCTGCTGGTCCAGAAACAGGAAGATAGATACTGCCTCACATCATTGGGAGAAAAATTTTCATCTTTAGATACTGGGTGGTCTAGTGTATTTAAAGCAGCAGTACACAGTCTCTATTATTGGTTATGGGATGACAAATATATAGTAGCGAATCCTTCTTGGTCTTACAAAGAGGTCTGCCGTTTCATTCGTGAAAAAGGTATTCATGGCGTCACAGCGGATGAGATCGTTATTTATGTTACACTTTCTGCAAAGAAAAGATTTAATTGTAGGTCCGTTTCTTTTAGCCGTTCCAGCGTTGCTGGAGTTACTGGTTGGCTTATGGCGTTAGACCCACCCTTAGTCATTTCGCAAAACGGAAGGTTAAGAATAAATCCATTAGTCAGTCCATCCGCTGATACCGTTGACTATGCCTTAGCCGGAGCAAGTAGCTATTTTGGAAATCCTATAGTTCTCCATCCTCTCGTGCTCGACCTTATCGGGGTATCGTTGTTGATGAGCGGTGATCAAGTGCTTGAAATGTTTGGTGCAAACCAGGCTAATAAAGCGAGTGTAACTTGGTTAGGAGGTGATCCACCAGCGATACTTATTAGATCACGAGCCTTAGAAATTGCTCAAGCTATTGCGAGGAACCATGCGACTAACAGATGAAATCCAATTGATAACAAACACCAAAAACCTATCTGCTGGGCCAATTACTGACACCTTTCCAGCAGCCTTGGCTATCCGTGAACCGAAACATGTTCTCGATAGGTTCAGTCAATTGTCTTCTCTCGTGTGGCTCTCGGATACCATAAGCAGTGATGCTGATTCCTTCATAAATAAGATATTCTCATCTGATCGAGCTGTGTGGTTTACAGTTAGTGGCCCTTTCGGATTCGGTAAAACGGCTACAGCTTTAGCGCTTGCTAGTCGTTGCCAATTGAAAGGGTTATCGGCACTTCCACCCTTAGCAGCAATTGATCTGGACGAGTATCTGGATGCTGTATGTGCACTGCTTTGTACCAAATATCCAAATCGATTACAGACGGTTCGAGGTATACGAAAGTCGATTGATGAGCAAATTTCGAAGTCGCTAAAGGGGCAACGACGAACTACTGAACAAGCACATCGTTTTATTGATTTCTTAGCTCAAATAGCTCAATCGGCTGAGTTTGCAGAAAGCCCCTTAGTGATCGTTCTCGATGAAGTTCAACAGTTACTGGGGACCCTCGACTCAGCCTCCTTAAGCAGTTTCAGGGAACTTGTGTGGGGCCTGAGAACCGACAGAGTACGCTGCGGCGTGATCCTTTGCATGGACAATCAGCTAGAAACCCGAATGGAACGATGGGCCGCAGACATTCTGCATCGAATCCGCGAGAGTGGCTATCACATCAAGCTGGAGACTGCATACGATCGTACTTTTCCTGAATGGTTGTGGCCTCGCTGGTCGGTTACTATCGGAGAAAGCACAACAGTTCCTCATCCAGATCTACTCATGTCTCTTGGCCAGTATGTGGAGCGGTGGGATCTTGCTAACGGGCCGCGAACCATTGTCGATGTGTTCGCTAGAGCGATTGAGGCTGGTGTTGATGCATACGGCCCGCTTGAGTTCGTTGAAGACATTCGTAGGGGGATTTTCAAATATTTTGCGGAAGGCTCTGGTTTTGAAGCAGTACTGAATGCCGTACTCGCTGATAATTGGATTGCTGGTGATCAAGCTAGAAAAACTCTGGTGCAATTATTAGGTGCTTTCCCAAATGGTTGTCCTGATGCTGTATTGGAAAAATGGTTACCTAGTGATGCCCTGCGAAAGGTAGCCATTAATGAACTTTTTGGACCTTTGCTAATTCGTGCTGAATGCGGCTTGGCCTTGGAGCCTCTACAGAGAGTCCGTCGCCCCTTATTTGATCTCGATGATGCTCTTGCAAATGTGTGGGGGTCATTACCTGCACTGGATGCGCTGGTGGAACATATGCCAGGGATGATTAAGAAGATTCTGCTACCATCGATACTCGACAAGGTATTAATAGCTGCCGGCAAATGGATTAAGCATGATAGCTTGAGGGATAGAGAGCTTGATGGATGGGATTACTATCAGGGGACATTTAATGATGATTTTCCTGACCGTGTTATAGCTATTTGGGTAGGGACACAGGAACCAACTCACTGGCCTGATCAAGTTGACCTCGCGGTGTATTTCCACCTAAACAAGGAAGTACGTGCCGAATATATCAACAATATGGGCGCTCTTTCTGTCAGTTCGGAGTTTGCCCAACTCAGGTTGGTTTTTCCAGTGCTACTGCCAATCTCACAAACCCTGCCGGCTGAGATAGATCGATTCAAAAAATTTCTTGCACCAGAGCCTTTCCGGCCAGCAACCTTGATGGCTGCCGTGGCCGAAATTCAAAGAAGAATTAATGATAAGGAAGTGTCTGATAATGTAAGATTCAAAGCGAAAAGCTTTGTTCACTCAGCATTGGAGATTGTCTCCCGTGTCGCGATAAGGGGGCAGGTAGAAGCAGGGCTAAAGAAATCCGTACAGCTTAGTGGAGTCGAATACCTTCGAGCACAGTTTGTTCAAGCAATGCGCAGGCGCTACCCAAAATACATACCCTTGCCGCATGGAATTGGGTGGCGAGAGAGGTTAGCTCAATACCGTGCAGCCCTGGAGCAACTTGCCGACAACCAGTCATATCGCTTAGGGGATGAGCCGATTGCCGGTAAAAAGGGGGAGATATACTTACAGCTATTTCAACAGGATAGTACGGCAGCTGGGGATAGTTTTATTCGAGGTTTGGGTCAGCTAATAATATTCGAGGAGAATGGACGTAATATTAGACTGCGATTTCACCAGCATCCAGGTGAGATTGAGCTTAAGCGAATTCTTCAGGAAAGCCGCCACGATAAGCTACCTCGGATTAGCATTATCGACAACCTATTATGCAGTGGATGGACCTCAGAAGAAGCACATGAGCTTGTTCAGATAGCAATTGCGCGCGGAAGTGTTTGGGAGATTGAGCAAGGAATGCTGGCAATCAAGCAAGGTGAGAATTCTTTTAGTCCCATTATCGCCAAGGGTGAGGAGGCGAAGTTTGAGTCATCAGGAGTCGAAAATCACTTTATAGAAGAGTTGGAAGGTAAGCGAGAATTATTATTCCAACAAATTGGTATACTGAGAGCAATCAACATACCGACCAATTGGACAACTTCTGGCCTATCAGTCCATTTAACAGGAATTTCCAAAGAGTTAATCAAAATTCATGGAAATCTCCTCTTGGTTTTACGCAAGCTAGCTAATGAGTTAACCCAAGTTAATGAAATAGCTACTTGGAAAAAGATTCGGTCAGGCGCATCTTCTAAAATTGCCTCTATCTCCGATCGTATTACTCAATTTCAGAACCGTGCCAGACGATTGGTTGAGTGGAAAATAGTTAATGATCAACTTGCTATGCTTGAGACAAAAATTTCGAGAATTCAATGCTATGGTTTGGAATCCAGAGATATCTCGGAACTACTTGATGCACATGTTACAGCTTTGCGAGAGCAGTTTGCGACACGTGGCTGGAAACCCCTGGAAGAAAGTGATGCTGCGTTAAAGTGTCTAGATTCGGTTGAGGAGGCGTTTCAAAAGCGAACATTCGATCACTTGTTTGCTTTTCAGCGAATGCGAACTGAGTTTAATATGCTAGTTGGATGGGCTTCTTCTACAGCACCACCTGACTACTCATTCAACGAGCTTGATCCATTTTCAAACCTGATGGACTGGGCTTTGGCTAGCTGCGAAAGTGCACTTGATTCTTTTAAGGGAATAGGATTCCCCAATATTTATTGGGGTGACCCAATGAAAACTAAACTCACATTACGTGAAACCCTGAGCCAAGCGGAAAAAGTCCTACGGAATGCTCTCGAAACGCGTAGTGATGAAGATATCCGAAAGACAGTCAGGCTTATATCTCGCTTGGCTGATGGATTTGGTAATAGTTTTGCCTTTCCACAAATATATCGAAATAAGGAAGCACCGCTAAATTTTGAGGCACTTCGGAAGGCCTATCTGGAAGGTAAGGTTGAGATCCAGATTAGGCCAATTTGAGAATGATGGTGTTCCTACTTCAATTTCCATATAAGCCTGACTCCTCCCCCACCCGGCGACTCACCCGCCGGCTTCCCGCCAATCCGCCAGTTGCGACAGCGCCGCCCATAAGCGCTGCCGGTCTTCGGCGGATTCCTGCGTGCCGGGCAACACATGGGTGATATGCGGCTCCCGGTCCAGCCAGAAATAACCGCTCACTTTGCCGGCCTCGCGTGAGGCGGCCAGCCAGGTAATGGTATCCGCCCCTTCTTCCGGGGTGCGCAGCAGGCGTTTGGTCAGCTTGTGAAACAGCGGCAGTGAACTTTCCACTCCCGGCGTATCGGCCCAGCCGGGATGCATGGCGTGCGCCACCACGCCGCTGTCTTTGAGTCGCTCCGCCCACAGTTCGGTCAGAATCACCAAGCCACGCTTGGTGCGGGCATAGGCCATGCCGCCGTTGAAATCACTCTGCTGGTACTGTAGGTCATCTACCACGATCCCGCTGGTGTACATGCCACCGGAAGAGACATCGATGATCCGGGAAGGCGCCGATTGCTTCAGGCGTGGCAGCAGCAGATTGGTCAATAAAAACGGCGCCAGCAGATTGGTGGCCAGCGTCGTTTCGATCCCTTCCGCCGTGACGGAGCGCTCGTTCAGTAATACCCCGGCGTTGTTGATCAGAATATCGATCCGGGGTTCCCGTGCGAGCAGACGTTGCGCCAGTTGTCTGACCTCCGCCAGCAGGCTGAGATCGGCAATTTCCACGGCCACATCCGGGTTGCCGGTGGCGCTGACGATTTCCTGCTGGACGGCGGCGGCCTTGGCCGGATTGCGTCCGATCAATACCACCCGGCCGCCGAGTTCGGCCAGTTGCCGGGCGGCGGCTTGCCCAAGACCGGAGGTCGCGCCCGTGACGATGGCTGTCTTGCCCCGTAAAGACAGCGCTTGTGGTTTCCAGGAACGGTGATGCCAGTAATACCCTAAATTAGTGAACCCCAGCATCCCCGGCAGAATCAAACGATCCTGCAAGTAAGTCCACAAGCTCTGTGAAGGTGGCGGTGGATCGGCTGAAAGCGCCGCCTGCAAGCCGCGAATAGCGTTTTTTCCCACGCCGGCGAGCATGCGTCTCATGAACGGTTCGGCATAGCCGATCAGGCCCAGAAAGGAAATATCCGCCGTATAAGTGATACGGGCGCCGCCATTGACTGCGGCAGTGAACCGGATATCGTCGAGCGCATAGATGGAGTCGCTTTTGCCTTCCAGCACCACCCGGTGCGGCGGCTCGTAGACCCGGATGATATAAGTCATCGGGATGGAGCGCGGCCCGAATTTGACCAGTACCCGGAACTCGGTATCGATATCGATCGGACCCTGGCTGATCCTGGAGGATTCGGCAACGCCCGGGTCCCACTGAGCTATATTGGCGAAATTGCTGGTGTAGAAAAAAGCATCCTCGATCGGACGGGGAACTTCAATCGTTTCTTGCAGGCGTACCATGGTGTACTCACGCTGACAGTGGCGGTAAGGAAAAAGAATAAGCCGGCAATATTGGACGACCGGTTGGCGCTACAGCTTGAAATACGAGGCGGCAGGGTAAAGCCAAATCCTGCTTGTTGCTGTCTACAGGCAATAGTAAATCACTTCGAGGAGACTGACATGAAGTACAAGATCGACAAGACCGATGCAGAGTGGCGGGCGCAGTTGACGCCGGAGCAGTATGACGTCACCCGAGATAAGAGTACGGAGCGGGCTTTCACCGGAATATATCACGATTGCAAGACGCCCGGCGTCTACCGCTGTGTGTGTTGCAACGCCGAATTGTTCGATGCCGGGACCAAGTTCGATTCCGGCACCGGCTGGCCCAGTTTCTGGTCCCCGGCCAACGAGGAAAACGTGGCTACCGAGACCGACCGTGGCTGGTTTATGCGGCGTACCGAAGTCCATTGCAGCCAATGCGGCGCCCATCTGGGTCACGTGTTCGAGGATGGCCCCGAGCCGACCGGGTTACGCTATTGCATCAATTCGGCGGCGTTACAACTGGAACCTGAGAAGTGAGTGTAAAGCGCCATCGGCTGGCGCCTGTAGGAGCAAGCTTGCTCGCGAAGAAAGCAGGCGGCAGCAAACCAGTGCTGTTCGCGAGCCAGCTCGCTCCTACGCGGAGAGCGGGCGACTGGTTACACCCCTGCCTAACGCAGCGCCACCTGATAAACGCCCTCGGTATAGGCCGCTATCGTATCCCAGTTGAACTTGTCCTCCACCGCCCGGCGACCGTTGGCCCCCAACGCCCGGCAGTGGTCGTGATCGGCGAGCAGCGAGCCGATGCCATGGGCCAGACCGCCGGGATCGGTACTGACCAGGAAGCCGTTGACGTCGTGCCAGATGAATTCCCGCGGCCCCCCCGCCAGGGTGGCGACCACCGGCTTGCCGGCCGCCCAGGCTTCCAACACGACGATGCCGAAGGGCTCGTTACGGCTGGGCACGGCCACGATATCGGTCGCCCGCATCAGATCGATATATTGCCAGCGCGGCAGGGTTTCAAGGAAAACGATGGCGCCTGCCGCGCCCACCTCATAGGCCCGGCGCACCACGGCATCCTTTTCCGGGCCGCTGCCGGAAATGATGAATTTCGCCTCGGGATAGGAGGCCAGCACCAGCGGCACCGCTTCCACCAGCATATCCATGCCCTTTTGCAGGGTCATCCGGCCGGGAGAGAAGATGGTCGGCGCCAGCGGGGCGATACCGTAGCGGCCCTTGACCTCGGCCGGATTGACGAAACCGTCGAAGGCGTGATAGTTGACGCCGTTATAGACGATATGGATTTTTTCGTTCGGTACCTGGTAAATACGCCGCAGTTCGTCGGCGAGAAAGTGACTGACGGCGATCACCAGGGTGGCGTTATGGCAACCGGCAGCCTCGGCGTCCCGCACCCAGCGGGCGAAACCTTCGAAGAACACATTGCCGTCCCGACCGTATTCGGTGGAGTGCATGGTCAGCACCCCACGGATGCCGAACCCGTCCATGACATATTTCATGGCGTTGGCGGTCAGCCAGTCATGGGCATGTACGAGGTCGAAACTACCGATCATAGAGGTGATTTCATAGAAACGATGCGCCATGGCCTTGCACATATAGTCCATGCACTCGACATCGTTTTCGCTCATACCGTGATCGACGCGGTGGTAATGCACCCCATCGATGCAATCATAGTGATTCTGGTCTTCTCTACGCCGGGTGACCACGTGCAGTTCGTGGCCCCGCCGTTGCAAACCGGCGGCAAGCTCCGTCACATGCACTCCAAGCCCCCCGCTGGCAATGGAGTGCAACGATTCTGCAGACAACATGGCAATGCGCATAAATCAAGCTCCCGCTAATAAATAAATCGATAGTTATTAAAAGTCTCTGCATATCGGATGGTTACGGCCGGCAAACCACCATGGGTCGACCGGCGCCGGCAGAGTTTTTGGGTGTAAATTCTCTAAAGGACGTGAACGACGGCAGTGTTTCCAGTCGTGTGGATGGCGGGCACAAGTAATTAGTATAGCAGTAATCGCTCCCTCACCGTCGATTTCCCTGTGACTATTATGCCTAAGCAGAGTAATTGAGTAAACTTGGGCGTTGGCAGTGGTAGCAGATGGGTTACACCCAGTGCTCCAGGGCGCTTGGATCGAGGTACGTTTCCACGGCATCCGCCAGCCGGTCGATGCCGGCCTCGCGCAGCAGGCGGTAGTCCGGCGCCGCCTGTACGCTCAGACCGGCCCAGCGCAGCAGCGCATCGCGGGCCGGAGCGGCATCGAACAGGCCGTGCAGATAGGTCCCCAGAACCTGATCGTCCGCCGCGATCGCTCCATCGTCCCGGTCGGCCAGCCGGACCGCCGGCCGGGCCAGCCCCGGACCCCGAGTGATGCCCAGATGGATTTCATAGCCGGTGACCGCCGCCTGCTCCAGAGTCAGGCGGCCTTCCACCCGCCGCAGTTGTTTCTCCAGTTCCAGCACCGTCTCCACGTCCAGCAGATTCAGACCGGGACTGTCGCCCGGCGGTCCCTCGAAACCGGCGGGATCGCGCACCACGCTGCCCAGCATTTGAAAGCCGCCGCAGATGCCGATCACCTTGCCGCCATAGCGCAAGTGCCGGTAAATGGCCTTGTCCCAGCCCTGTTGCCGTAAGCGCTGCAAGTCGCCGCGGGTGCTCTTGCTGCCCGGCAGAATAATCAAATCCGAAGGCGGCCAGGGATCGCCGGGATGGACCCACCGGACCGTGACCTGAGGATGGAGCCGCAATGGGTCCAGATCGGTGTGATTGCTGATCCGGGCCAGGACCGGGACCGCGACTTGCAGTTCTGCTTCCGGTTTGAGCGCCGCCGGCGCCCGTGACAGGGAATCTTCGGCTTCCAGATACAGGCCGTGCAGATACGGTAAAACCCCGAGCACCGGTCTGCCGGTATGCTGTTCCAGCCAGCGCAGACCCGGCTCCAGCAGGGCGGGATCGCCGCGAAAACGATTGATGATAAAACCGCGAATACGCGCCTGTTCACCGGCCGGGAGCACCGCCAGGGTGCCGACCAGTTGGGCGAAAACCCCACCCCGGTCGATATCGCCCACCAGCCAGATAGGACAATCCACCGCCTCGGCAAAGCCCATATTGGCGATGTCGTTCTCGCGCAGATTGATCTCCGCCGGGCTGCCGGCCCCCTCCACCAGAATCAGCTCGTAATCCCGGCTCAGCCGGGCATAGGAGTCCAATACCGCCTGCCGGGCTGTCGCCTTGTAGTCATGATAGGCGCGGGCATCCATATTGCCCAGGGCGTGGCCCTGGATGATGATCTGGGCGCCAGTGTCGGTATTCGGCTTGAGCAGCACCGGATTCATATCGCTGTGCGGTTCCAGGCCGGCGGCCTGAGCCTGTACCGCCTGAGAGCGGCCGATTTCGCCGCCGTCCACGGTCACCGCGCTGTTCAGAGCCATGTTCTGGGGCTTGAAAGGTACTACCCGGACGCCGCGCCGGGCCAGCACGCGGCATAAACCGGTGACCACGGCGCTCTTGCCGGCATCCGAGGTAGTGCCTTGAATCATCAGAGTCTTGGCAGTCATCACAATATTGTACCTGGAGACTGGGTTTTCGCTACACTGTGTACCTTGCTGCCAGCTTACCCGTTGACCCGCCGATGCAACTGGCCCTGCTATGCCTGTCCGCCGTTCTGCTGGACCGCTGCCTGGGAGAACCGCCCCGCTGGCACCCGCTGGTGGGTTTCGGCCGGCTGGCCGGCTACCTGGAACAGCGGCTGTACGGTCCGCCCACATTGGATTCCGGTACCCGGCGGCGGCGTGGCGTGGCGGCGGTACTCGTTCTGGTAGCGCCAGCGATGGCAGGCGCCTGGCTGCTGGCCGGTCTGCCCTACCTGGGAGTGGTGGCGGACTGCGGGCTGCTCTACCTGGCGCTGGGCGTCACCAGTCTCAGGGAACATGCCGAGGCGGTGGCGATGGCGTTGCGCCAGGGGGATCTGACGCTGGCGCGGCAGCGGGTGGGCACTATCGTCAGCCGGGATACGGCCGAACTGGATGCCGGTCAGATCGGCGCCGCCACCGTGGAATCGGTGCTGGAAAATGGCTGTGATGCGGTGTCCGGCGCCCTGTTCTGGTTCATCGTGGCGGGGGCGCCGGGGGTGGTGGCCTATCGTCTGGTCAACACCCTGGATGCGATGTGGGGCTACCGGACCGAGCGTTATCGGGATTTCGGCTGGGCGGCGGCGCGGCTGGACGATGGTCTGAACTGGCTCCCGGCCCGGCTGACGGCGCTGAGCTATACCCTGCTGGGGCGCAGCCGTACCGCCTGGAACTGTTGGCGCACCCAGGCGGCCGCCTGGAAAAGTCCCAATGCGGGCGCTGTGATGGCGGCCGGAGCGGGCGCCCTGGAGGTGACCCTGGGCGGCGCCGCGCCTTACCACGGCCAATGGCAACAGCGGCCGCCCTTAGGCGCCGGGCCGCCGCCGGACGTGGCGGCTATCGGCCGGGCGCTTACACTGGTACAACATACGTTATGGCTTTGGCTCGGGCTGCTGTGGTTCTGGGCCGGCCGCATCTGGTGGGGAGGAACACTGTTTGCTTGAACACGGCGGCGCCCTCAGGGCAGTGGCGGCCCGTTACGGGATCGCTCTCAATCAATGGTTGGATTTATCCACCGGCATCAACCCACGCGGCTGGCCGGCACCGCCGGTGCCGACACTGGTGTGGCGACGTCTGCCCGAGGAAGACGATGGCCTGGAGCGGGCGGCGGAAGCCTATTATGGCACGGCCCAGTTGTTGCCGGTGCCGGGCTCGCAGGCGGCCATTCAGGCGCTGCCGGCCTTGCGCGGGATCAGCCGGGTAGGGATTCTGACCCCCGGCTATAACGAATATGCCCGCGCCTGGCGGTATCATGGCCATCTGGTCGTACCACTGGTGGCGGACGCCATCGATAGCGCCCTCGACGATATCGATGTACTGGTGTTGGGTAATCCCAATAATCCCACCGGTGCACGCTTTGCGCCCGAGGTGCTGTTGGGGTGGCGGATACGACTGGCGCAGCGGGGTGGCTGGCTGGTGGTGGACGAGGCGTTCATGGACGCCACGCCGGAGCAGAGTCTCGCGCCTCAGGCCGGTTTGCCGGGCCTGATCGTGCTGCGTTCGCTGGGCAAGTTCTTCGGTCTGGCCGGAATCCGGGTGGGTTTCGTCCTCTGTGAGGATGTCTTGCGCAACCGTCTGCACGACCATCTGGGACCCTGGGCGGTGAATGGTCCGGGCCGCTGGATAGCCGCCAGGGCGTTGGCGGATCGCGGCTGGCAGCGGGAAACCCGACGGGCTTTGCAGCGTTCCAGCCTGCGACTGGCCGAGCTGCTGAATCGCTATGATCTGACGATCGACGGTGGCGCCTTCCTGTTCCAATGGCTGCAGCAACCGGATGCCGAATTTTTCCAGGAGGCATTGGCCCGGCGGGGTATCTGGGTAAGGCGGTTCGACGATCCCCCCAGCCTCCGCCTGGGCTTGCCCGATAGTGATACCGCTTGGCGACGGCTGCATCAGGCGCTGGCCGGGATTCGGGTACAACGGCAGACGCGACGCTGATTTCATGACAGGACCGCAGGGGTAATTATGTCTCGTTTTCTGCTCATGCCGACTGTCGTACTGACGCTGGCTCTGTCCGCCTGCGTAACAGGCACCGATAAGTTCCTGTGGCAGGCGGAAAAAGCCGCCGATGTCAATGACTATCGGCAGGCGATAACGCAATGGAGCGCTGCTATCGAGTCAGGTGAACTGTCCACGGCCAGCCTGGCCAAGGTTTACTTTAAGCGGGGCAACGCCTACAGCGCCCTCGGTCAGTATCGGCAGGCGGTCGCGGACTACGATCGAGCGCTGCGCCTGGACCCCAACTATGCCAGGGCCTATACCAACCGGGGTGTCGCCTATAATGCCCTGGGTGAGTATCAGCCGGCGCTCGCGGATTTCAATCAGGCCCTGCGCCTGAACCCTAACGACGCCCGTGCTTACAGCAATCGCGGTGTCACCCACGAGGGCATGCGCCAATACTGGCGGGCACTGCAGGATCATAATCAGGCGCTGCGGCTCAATCCCAACTACCCCGAGGCCTATACCAACCGGGGCATCGCCTATAACACCCTGGGGCAGTCCTGGCGGGCGATCGTCGATCATAGCAATGCCCTGCGGCTGAATCCGAATTCCGCCGAAGCCTATACCAACCGGGGCGTTGCCTATCACGCCCTGGGGCAGTATCAGCGGGCGATCCTCGATCATGACCAGGCCTTACGCCTGAATCCCAACCTGGCCGAGGCTTATTTCAATCGGGGCGTCGCCTATCACGCCCTGGGGCAGTATCAGCGGGCGATTCAGGATTATGATCAGGCGCTAAAGCTCAACTCGGGCTTCGCCGATGCCTATCTCAACCGGGGCAAAGCCTACGATGCCTTGGGTCAACCGCAACAGGCCAGGGAGGACTTCAGACAGGCGCAACGGCTCTCGGTCGAGTGAGCAAGACGGCGCCGCCGGGTCGATTGAGACCCGTGTGCATATATGGGAAACTATCCACCGGAGTGCAAAAACCTCCTGGTCATTACTGATTACTGTTCGATTGCAGAAAATTAACGAGAAGCTCTGGGGGCGCAATGAAGGAAATCTACCATGCGCTGGTGCTTAACATGCATCAGCCGCCAAGCAATCTCGATGAACTGCTCGTTAGCAACGAGTGGGAAGTCAAAGAGATCCTGTTCGCTTACGACCGTATGCCGCGCACCTTATGGGGATATGAAGATATCGCGCGGGTGCATCTGTCGCTGTCCGGCACGCTGCTGGAGACGCTCTCCAATCCCGATTTTCAGAACCGCGTTTATGGCGTCGTCGATTGCGGGACCCTGCTGTGGCATTTGCAGAATCGGCAATTGTTCGAAATCCTCGGCACCGGCTATTACCATCCGGTCCTGGCGTTGATTCCCGAGGCCGATTGGGACGAGCAGATCGGCCGCTGGCAGCAGACCGCCGGGCATGTTTTCTGGCGCAGCCGGTTCAACGGCTTCTGGCCGCCGGAGATGGGCTTCGACATGAAGCTGATTCCACACCTGAAGAAGGCCGGCTATCGCTATGTGCTGGTGGACAGCGAATATATCGATCCCATCGACCCGATGAACTGGCAGGAACTGCGTTACCGGCCGCATATCGCGGAATACGAAGGTGAAGAAATCGTCATTATCGTCCGCGACCGGGATCTGTCGAACGCTCAACTCGCCGGCATGGATTACGGCTGGTTCTATCATGAATTGCATGAACGGACCAGGTGGTGCGACTTTCCGCCGCTGGTGACCACCGCGACCGACGGCGATAACGGCGGCTGGTTCCGCAATGTCAATCCCAAGGCCAATTTCTGGACCTACTTCTATCGTCAGGCGCTGGATGAAATCCGCGCCGGTAACTCGGACATGCGGCCGACTTTCATTACCGAGTATCTCGACCGCTTCGGCGCCTATGGGCGGGTGTCGGTGCGCCGTGGCGCCTGGAACACCGACGAGCATCATGGTTGGAATTTCCATCAATGGCAGGGCTCGGAGGCGCAACGTGACGCCCTGAAGAGGATATACGAGTTGAGTAAGGAGTTCCACGAGGTCGCCGCAGCGGTGGCCAAGGCGCCGGACCCCAGCCCGGAACTGGAACGGGTTCTCAGGGAAGCCCATTGGCATCTGCTGCGCGCCGAGACCAGTTGCAATCTCTATTGGGGCGAGGCCTGGGTCTACAAGACCCATAAGGATATGGACGATGTCGCCTGGCATTTGGGGGAGGCCAAGGCACTGCTGGGCAGCGCCTGACGAAAACCTGATCCGGTAGGAACTACCCCACGAACCGGTAACCCACACCCGTCTCGGTAATAATATACCGCGGACGGGTGGAGTCGTCCTCCAGTTTCTGGCGTAAATGCCCCATATAGACCCGTAGATAATGAGAACTCTCCACATAGGTCGGACCCCAGACCTCCCGTAGCATCTGGCGATGGGTCAACACCTTGCCGGCATTATTGATCAGCAGGGCTAACAGTCGGTACTCGATGGGGGTCAAATGAACCGGCTGTCCGGCCTTTTCGACCACCCGTCTGACCAGATCCACGCTGACCTCGCCGAATTTGACGAGGGTCTGACCGGTATCGCCGGCACGGCTCAGGCGCCGCAATACAGCCCGCACCCGGGCGAGCAACTCGCCGACGCCGAACGGTTTGGTCAGATAGTCATCGGCGCCGGCATCGAGCGCCTGGATCTTATCCGCCTCCTGCGAGCGTGCCGACAGCACGATGACCGGCATCGAACTCCAGCCACGCAGATCGCGGATCAACTCGACCCCATCTCCATCCGGCAGGCCCAGATCCAGAATCAGCAGATCCGGCTTGCGGGTACCCGCTTCGATCAGCCCTCGCTTGCAGCCCTCCGCCTCGACCACGTGGCAGCCTTCCGTCTCCAGCGCCATCCGCACGAAACGGCGGATTTCCTTTTCATCTTCGACCAGTAGGATGACGGGAACAGTTTGGCTCATACCCTTACTCCGCTGCCTGCTCCAGGACCATTTCCGGTTCCACCGCTGGCGGATTCCCCAACGGCAGGGTGAACGCAAACCGTGCGCCGCCGTTTTGCCGGTTCTCGGCCCAGATGCGGCCCTCATGCGCCTCGACGATGGCTTTGCAAATCGCCAGCCCCAGACCTATCCCTGGTTTTGCCGATTCCTGGGCGCCCCGGATAAATTTCTCGAAGATCACCGGCTCCAGTCCTGGCGGCAGGCCAGGTCCGTTATCGCGCACGGCGATCTCGATCTCCTTGCCCCTGACCACGGCTTCCACGGTGATTTCACTGCCTGCCGGCGTATACTTGGCGGCGTTTTCGAGCAGGTTCACCAGGACGCGCTCGATCAGCACGGCGTCGAACTCGATTAACCGCAAATCGGTCGGAAGTTGCACCTCGACATGATGTCCCGCCAGCAGGGATTCGCGCGCTTTGAGAGCGCTGCCGACGACTTCTTCCAGCGACTGCCACTGCCGGTTCAGACGCATCCCGCCCGCCTGCAAGCGCGCCATATCGAGCACCTTGTTCACCAGTTCACTCGTGCGCAACGCCTGTTCCCGAATGGCTTGCGCCAATTCGGCTTGCTCGGAGGAGAGCGCCGGCCGGCTTAGCTCCAGCGAATCGGCCAGACCGACTAAAGCCGTGAGCGGCGTGCGCAGATCATGTGATAGGGCGGACAGCAGAGAATTGCGCAGGCGCTCCGATTCCATCCGTATCAGCGCCTCGCGGGCGATCGTCACGAAATGGACCCGCTCCAGGGCAATGGCGATCAGGGCGGTGAATATTTCCAGTTGCCGGCGCTGCTCCGGGATCATCAACACACGGGGATTGGTCGGTTCGATCGCCAGCACACCGCGCGTGCGCAGCGGCGCCTTCAAGGGCAGATACAGCGCCGGACTGCCGGGCAAGGTATCGGTGCCGATCCCTGCCGGCTCGCTGCGGTCGTACACCCATTGGGCAATGCCGGGATCCAGCGTCGGCTTATCCGCGGAACTGGCGTAGGGCAGCAGTTGTTTCTCCGCCTCGTCCGGCAGCAGCATTTCCGCCTGGGCATGAAAGCTGGCTTCGATATAGCGGTCGCTGATCTCGACGATCTGCTCGTTGGTGAGCGCTCCTGACAGTTCCCGCGCCATTTGATACAGATCGCGCGAGCGTTCCTCGCGATGTCCCGCCACCCGGGCCTGGTAACGCAATCCTGCCGTCAGTTGGCCGGTAATCAGGCCCACACTCAGCATGACGGCGAAGGTCAGCAGATACTGGGCATCGTGGATGCCAAACGAAAACTGTGGGGGTACGAAGAAGAAATCGAACGCCGCCACGTTCACCACGGCGGCCAAGGTGGCCGGTCCCCGGCCGAAACGGACCGCCGCGATCACGACGGCAAGCAGGAAGAGCATTACGATATTCGCCAGGTCGAGGTACGGCTGGAACGGTAGCGTTACCAGCGTGGTTGCGGTGCAGACGAGCAGCGACCACAGGTAGCGGGTCCAACGGACCGGCCTGACGCCCGCCGGTTCTTCATCGGCGACAGCGGGCGTCTTGGTCGTTCTGGCTTCGTTGCTGTCGTGCGCCACCGCGACAATATCGATATCATGGGCGAGTTCGCCGACACGCCAGGCCAAAGAACGTCGAAACGGTGACCAGCGTCGCCGGGAAGTCCGCCCGACGACCAGCTTGGCCAGGTTATGCTTGCGGGCGTAGGCGACAATAGCTGTGGCGATATCCTGGGCGGGCAGAGTGGCGGTCAACGCGCCCAAATCCTGAGCGAGCTTCAGCGTTTTCAGGATACCCCGGCGCTGTTCTTCGGGCAGCCGCTGCAGCCTGGGGGTCTCGACATAGACGGCATGCCAGGGCACGTCGAGCTGGGCCGCCAGCCGGCTGGCGCCGCGCACGACTTTCTCCGCGCCTGGATGGGGTCCGATGCAAACCAGGATCGCGTCGCGGGTCTGCCAGATCGGCGCGGCGATAATGTCGCGGCGATAGGCCAGCATCTGATCATCGACCCGGTCCGCCGTGCGCCGCAGCGCCATCTCCCGCAGCGCGATCAGATTGCCTTTGCGGAAAAAGTTCTGGATCGCCCGCTTGGCCTGCTCCGGCAGGTAGACTTTGCCCTCTTTGAGCCGCTGCAGCAACTCGTCGGGAGGGAGATCGACCAGCACCACCTCATCCGCTTCCTCGAAGATGCGATCGGGTACAGTTTCCCACACTCGAATCTCGGTGATGCCGCTCACCACGTCGTTGAGGCTTTCCAGATGCTGCACGTTGACCGTGGTGTAAACGTCGATTCCGGCGGCCAGCAACTCTTCGATATCCTGCCAGCGTTTCGGATGGCGCGAACCCGGTACGTTGCTATGGGCGAGTTCGTCGACCAGGATCAGTACTGGCTTGCGCTTTAGCGCAGCGTCGAGATCGAATTCTTTCAGCACCCGGTCGCGATACGGCGCCTCCCGGCGGGGCAGGACTTCCAGCCCCGCCAGCAAGGCTTCGGTCTCCGCCCGACCGTGCGTCTCGACGAGGCCGACCACTACATCCAGTCCCTGGGCGCGAAGCTGCCGGGCCGCCAGCAACATGGCGTAGGTCTTGCCGACACCCGCCGAGGCGCCGAAGAAAATCTGCAATTTACCGCGTTGGGCCTTGGTTTCTTCCTCGTGGTAGCGCTTCAGTAATTCATCCGGGTTTGGTCGCTGGTCGGTGTCGATGCTCATTCGGAGTTACCGTAGTGGTCGTAGGATGGGTAGAGGCGCCAGCCGAAACTCATCGTCCATCGCTTGATGATGGGTTTCGCTTTGCTCTACCCATCCTGCGCGGGCTTTGCCGATCTCGGTTAAGTCGGGTTAAGCTAAGGAAAGATCAGCGGCTCCATCGCAATGCCAGTCATCCACACCATAAGGGAATTTAACGATGATCAATTTATCAGAAGTCCCCGATGCGGCGCTCGTTTGTGAAATTTACCGTCGCCTCAAGGGTGAATCAGAAATGCATTATTATCGAAACTATCTGTTTCGCCAGGCATTGCGACCCATTTACCTGTTCTTTGATCAGCAGGACATTGATGAGGCGAACATCCGCATGCGTAAGATACCACGTTGGGAGGAACTTGAAGCTGCTCGTGATGAGGTGTTGCAATACTTCCCGGATGATTCCGAATAAATCCTCAGTCGTAGGATGGGTGGAGGCGTCGGCCGAAACCCATCGCAGCGCCGCCCCATGATGGGTTTCGCTGCGCTCTACCCATCCTACGCGGGCTTCAATATCCTTTGGATTCATCATACCCCAATATTATTCAACGCACCCCATAGCCAGTATGATAAGTAGATCGATAGCGAAATCATCTACTCTTTATTTAGAAAATTCAATGGGGGGTAGGTGGTGGGCAGGCATGGGGTTGGAGCCTATCTCAGTTTTTGTACCAACTGCCGTGTATCGGAAATACGCTTGGTAAGTTTTAGGGCCGCGAAGAAATCAAACACCGTAATCGTCTTGATGCCTGTCCGTGCCGCCGCATTAATCGCCTTCCGGTCGTCCGTCAAAACAAATACACTCGCCCAAGGCTCGTCGAGGGCTAAATTCAACGCCTCGCGTTCGCCAGCGCCGAACTGCACGAATATGTGGGCTTTAGGTGTTTCCAGTGAAAAGCCCAAGCTGTCGATCTGGGCGCGCAAGGTCGGCGGGCATTCCTGATAGACGGCTCCTGGAATAACCACCGTGCGGAACAATTCGGGTAAGAGGCTCAGGGTTTCGGTAATCGAGAGCTTGATGAGCGATGAGGTGTCGCAAATCACGATGGCCATGGTTTAGCCGCGCTCTGGAAGGCCCAGCCCGGAAAACAGATCGCGTGCGCTCTGGTCGAGATGCGCCCGTTCCGTCGCGGAGTAGTCCTGAGTCACGCCCCGCTCATTTAACCACTGCTGGGTTCGCACGATGTCCGGGTAGAACCCCAGCATCTCCGAGACCTCGCCCAGCGAGAAATCTCCGGCTTTGTAGCGGGCGATCAATAGCTGCTCGCCCAAGATTTGGCCGAGCTGGTCGAGGGAGAAGCCCTGGATCAGCCGGAGGTCGGTGGCTTCGATGTGATCGAAACGCAGGTTTAATATACTGGTCATGGTTGCCATATTCTGCCTATTCGGTGGCTCATTAGTATTGGGCCGGACGTAGTCTTAGCTTTCGCTCATTTTTTCAACCCACCTGGATTTTTTATGCCGCTGCACTGAATTCTATATCCAAGTTCACCATCGGTTCGCTAAATGATAAGTTATAGAGTTCCTGGGGAACCTTTAATAATGTTAGAATCTTTTCT
>CAIMUS010000305.1 GCA_903844665.1 uncultured Pseudomonadota bacterium | reverse complement strand
TGTCAAAATGACAGGATAATGCTTTTCATGCTACTTTCATCCACGATTTGCCTCCGATACAGGTCACTTTTAGCGCCTTGCTGAAGGTGGCAGAGGTACTAAAAAGTGCTGGAAATGTCTCTGACAAATTCAACAGCCTAGGGCTGGTCTACGCGCAAGGCGGAGGAGATGACGGGAGTCAATCATAGTGAATTTTCCCGTATCCGCCGCCCCCGGCTCGACCGCTTTACCATTGACCGGCTGATAGCCATTTTAAACCGTCTTAATCAGCGCGTAGATTTTAGGATTAATGTAATACCCGTAGGAGAACAGGACGCATGTGCTCTGTAGATTCACTACTGGTTGAGACATTAATTATCGCCAGTAGGAGTAGGCCGGAATAAGTGGAGCGTTAAGCGGAGTGTTTCCGGCGCCCGACGGATTGCCGGAAACGGCCGGCGTTGCGGCCTTATTCCGGCCTACGGGACTATCAACCTTGGCAAGCTAGCTCTCCTTTAGATTGCTATGGCTCAAACGATAATCATAGCCGACCTGTTACAAGACACCAATATCCGCTTGGTCGCTGCAAGTGATACACCCCGCCTTGATGCCGAAGTATTATTAGCTCATACTCTGAATAAACCCCGCAGCTATTTATATGCCTGGCCGGAACAAACGCCGGATTCCAGCCAGATACAGCGCTTTACAGCCTTGCTCGAGCGCCGCTTAAGCGGCGAACCAATCGCCTATATTCTCGGTCGGCGGGAATTCTGGTCGCTGGAATTGATTGTCACCCCAGCTACGCTCATTCCCCGGCCGGAAACGGAATTATTGGTGGAATTAGCGTTAAAAAGAATTCCGCCGGATGGCGGAATGCGTATCGCCGATCTGGGCGTCGGCTGCGGCGCCATCGCTCTCGCCATTGCCAAAGAAAGGCCCGAAGTCGGGATTATCGCCACCGACAGCAGCGCCGACGCTTTAGCGATAGCCGGCCTGAACGCCCGCCGGCTGGATATCCGCAACGTGAGCTTTCGCCTGGGTGACTGGTGCGATGCCTTAAAGGGTGAACGGCTTGGATTGATCGTCAGCAATCCCCCTTATGTCGCTGCGACCGATCCTTGTCTGAAGGAATTACGCTTTGAGCCGGTCGCGGCATTGGTGGCGGGCGACGATGGCCTGGATGCGATCCGTAGCATTACGGCCCAGGCCATGGAATATCTACAGCCGGGGGGCTGGCTGCTGTTGGAGCATGGCGGCGAGCAGGGCGGACAGGTACAGGCACTGCTGCACGCTCATGGTTTTACCGAGGTGAAAAGCTATCGGGACGCCGCCGGCAAGGATCGGGTGACCGGCGGGCGGCGTCCTCTACAGAGAGAGTGAAAGCTGAAACACTGGCCACTGGCCACTAGCCACCCGCCACTAACACACTGGCCACTAGCCACTAGCCACTAGCCACTAGCCACTAGCTGAAAGCCTGAACCGCCTCTACCCTGCCGGTGCGGTCTCCGGCGCAAAATCTTCCAGAATCCGGAAGATTCTTTCGGAAATCTCATCGATTTGGCCAACCCCCTTCACCGTGCGCAGATTATCTTTACTTTCGTAATACTGACGCAGGGGGGCGGTCTCGTGCTCGTAAACCTGCAAGCGTTTGCGGATGGTTTCCGCGTTATCGTCGGAACGATGGCGGGCCAGCAACCGCTGCATGATTTCCTCATAGTCCACATCGAAGAACAGAACCACGTCCAGCGGTTGCTCCAGCTTGGTCAGGAGGGCATCCAGAGCCTTGGCCTGAACCAGGGTACGGGGGAAACCGTCCAGTAGAAAGCCCTCGGTATCGTTATCGAGCAGGCGCTGTTCGATCATGCCCAGCACAATAGCGTCGGACACCAGTTGGCCTGCCTCCATGATTTCCCTGGCCTGCCTGCCCAGAGGGGTTCCGGCGGCGACCTCCGCACGCAGCATGTCACCGGTGGAAAGATGACGGATCTGGTATTTCTTCACGATGGCTTCAGACTGGGTACCCTTGCCCGAGCCTGGCGCCCCTAGCAGAACGATTCTCATGGTGGCTTCTCTTTGTTGTTTGTGGCGGTGCGAACGCCGGTGGATGTTAATTAGTGCGTGGATTGCGCGCTAACCCAGGTTATGATCCTTAATATAAAAAATTATAGCCTGGAAAAGGCCAATGTCCTAACGCTTTACATCGGGCGATCCTCATCCCAGGTGAGCGAATCCGGCTGGCAATCCTGTAGCCTTGGTGTACCATAGGCGCCTTGTTTCATCCGCACAGTCAAGCCACATCGGCAGAGGCAAACCATGAATTTAGACAAGATAAATGCAGGGCGCGACATCCCCAACGATCTGAACGTCGTCATCGAGATTCCAGCCAACGCGGATCCGGTCAAGTACGAGATCGACAAGGACAGCGGCGCCCTGTTCGTCGACCGTTTCATCGGCACGGCGATGCGCTATCCCTGCAACTATGGCTATGTCCCGGACACGCTGTGTGAAGACGGCGACCCCCTGGATGTGTTGGTGGTAACCCCCTTTCCGCTGATCAGTGGCTGCGTGGTGCGCTGCCGGCCGCTGGGTATGTTGAATATGGCGGACGAAAAGGGCGAGGACGCCAAGCTGGTGGCGGTGCCCATCAAAAAGCAGTGTCCTACCTATGACGACGTGACCTCCATCAACGACCTGCCCAAGAACCTGCTCGATCAGATCTCCTTTTTCTTCCAGAATTATAAGGCGCTGGAGCCTGGCAAGTGGGTCAAGATCGGCGAGTGGGGCGGCGTGGAGGAGGCGGTGGCCGAGATTCACGCCAGCGTGGATCGTTATAAGGCATCGGCAAAATGAGACTTTTCCTGCCCTCCCTGGTTGGGGGAGGGCAAACCCATGAGACAGTTGCCGGTGGAGCGATCGCATGGCCTCTGAGTTGACCCATTTCAATCCGGCGGGCGAAGCTTATATGGTCGATGTGGGCGCCAAGCAGATAACCCGCCGGATCGCCAGCGCCGAAGGCACTATTCAGATGCAGCCGGAGACCTTGCAGCGTATTTTGGCCGGCGAACACCGGAAGGGCGATGTGCTGGGCATCGCCCGGATCGCGGGCATCATGGGGGCTAAGAAAACCGCCGACCTGATTCCGCTATGCCATCCGCTGGCCTTGACCCGTATCGAGATCGAGTTGACGCCCTTGGCTGAAGAAAATTCAGTCCGCTGCCAGGCTGTCGTGGAAACCCATGACCGCACCGGGGTGGAGATGGAAGCGCTGACGGCCGTCCAGATAGCCCTGTTGACCATCTACGATATGTGCAAGGCGGTGGATCGCGGTATGACTATCGATAAGGTACGGCTGTTGGAAAAAACCGGCGGCAAATCGGGTCACTGGCGGCGCGAGACGCCGCCATGAACGTGCTTTACATCGACCGTCCGGCCGCTCTGGCCGAGTGCTGCGCCCGTCTGCGAAACGCCACCTGGCTGGCGCTGGATACCGAGTTTATCCGCGAAAAGACCTATTATCCCCAACTCTGTCTGATCCAGGTGGCTACGGAGGAAGAGATCGCCTGTATCGATCCGCTGGCGCTACCCGAGCTCGATCCCCTGCTCGACCTGCTGTACGATCCCGCCATCACCAAGGTTTTCCACGCCGCCTATCAGGATCTGGAAATCTTCTTCCATTTACGCGGCGCCGTGCCGGCTCCGGTGTTCGATACCCAACTGGCCGCTACGGTATTGGGCTATGGCGAGCAAATCGGCTATGCCGCCCTGGTCAAGGCGGTGCTGGGGGTGGAATTGGACAAATCCCAAACCCGCACGGATTGGAGCCGGCGTCCTCTGGATGGGGCCCAACTGGCTTACGCCGCCGATGACGTGCGCTATCTCTGTCAGGTTTATCGGCGGCAGCATGCCGAGCTGGGCAGGTTGCAGCGGCTGGACTGGCTCACAGAGGATTTTTGTGCCTTGAGCGATCCCCGCCAGTATGCAATGCCGGCCGAGGATCTCTGGCAGCGGATCCGAGGTCATCAGCAGTTGCGGGGAGTGCAGTTGGCGGTCTTACGCGCCTTGAGCGGTTGGCGGGAGGAGCGGGCCATCGCCGCCGATCGGCCCCGGCGCTGGATCGCCGGCGATGAAGTACTGTTGGAATTGGCCCGTCATCAGCCCAAAAATCTGGAAGGCATGCAGCGTATCCGGGGATTGGAAAGCGGTTTGCTGCGGCGGCATGGCCAGACCCTGCTGAATCTGATCGCCCGGACTCTTAACGAGCCGGCGGAACTGTGGCCCCGGTTGCCGGCCTCCCGGCGGTTGAGCCAGACCCAGGAGGCGCTGGTGGATGCGATGCTCGCGGTGGTGCGCCTGCGAGGCGCGCAACAGGGTGTCAGTCCCCAGACCCTGGCCGGTCGCCAGGAGTTGGAACGTCTGCTGGGAGGTGAGGAGGATGTGCCCTTGCTGCACGGCTGGCGGGCGGCGGTGGCCGGTCGCGAAGTGGCGGCGCTGCTGCGGGGGGAACGGCGGCTGGAGGTTCGGGCGGGAGAACTGCATGTTGTCGAGGTGGACTAAGAGGCTGTATAAAAACTCCCTCCCCCCTTGTGGGGGAGGGTTGGGGAGAGGGGTTGAAAACGGCCCACAGAATGAACGGTTGCGGCAGCGCCCCACGCTTTACCCCCCACCCTGTCCCTCCCCCACACGGGGGGAGGGGACGTATCTCTGGGGAAATTAGCAAGTATTATCATGGTGTTAGTTTTTATACAGGCTCTAAAGCAAGGCGATAATAAGTTGACAGCGAGGTGATGGCATGGTGACAGACAGACAGGATCCACTCGCCCAGGTGATCGATTACCACGAGCGCACCAAGCATCATCTTCATGCTTATGCCCGTTCGCCCGGTTACCTGGACTGGGCGACCCAGCCGAATCCCTTCCGTCAGTTCGCCGGTGCGCCCCGCCTGCCGCTGGAGCATCCGCCGCTGACGGATGAACCGGCTTACGATGCCGTTTTCATCCCAGGTCGTATCCAGCCCCACCCGGTGAACCGGGCCACGCTCAGCCAGTTGTTCTATGACAGCCTGGCGCTGTCGGCCTGGAAGCAGGCCGGCGGCTCGCGCTGGTCTCTGCGGGTCAATCCATCCAGCGGTGACCTGCATCCTACCGAAGGCTATCTGCTTGCCGGTCCCGTGCCGGATTTGAGCGCCGAACCGGGGTTATATCATTACTCTCCCTTCGAGCATGCCCTGGAACAGCGGTGGGTGCTGACGGGTGAGGAGTGGGAAGCATTGGCCGCGCAACTTCCCCAAGAGGCGATGCTGGTGGGACTGGCGTCGATTTACTGGCGGGAGTCCTGGAAATACGGCGAACGGGCGTTCCGCTACTGCCATCATGACGTCGGCCATGCCATCGGCGCGCTGGCTCTGGCGGCAGCGGTGTTGGGCTGGCGCGTTCGGCTGATCACCACCGTTGCCGATGAGACGCTGGCCCAACTGCTGGGCGTGGCGCGGCAACACGGCATGGAGGCGGAACATCCCGATTGTCTGCTGGCCGTCTTTCCGGCGGTGGAACCCATGCCGGCTGTTGCTCTACAACTACCGCAAGCTCTGTTGGATCGGTTAGCAAACACGGCGCCGCTGGGCAAGGAAAACCGGCTCAGCAGTGACCATTATGCCTGGCCCATCATCGACCAAGTGGCGGCGGCCACTCGTTGCGATAGTTTCCCAGTTGGGTTTGAATCCGACCTCGACGTCGATGACCGGACCGTTCAAACCGTAGACGTGCCGGCGGAACGCGCCGTGGCGGCGCGGCGACTCATTCGGCAACGGCGCAGCGCCGTGGCGATGGATGGCCGGACCGCTATCGGTCGGGGGGCATTTTATCGACTGCTTGCCAGGCTGACTCCTTATTCGAATCCGCTGATTTTTCAGGTATTGCCGTGGCGTCCGCGCGTAGCCCTGGCGCTGTTCGTGCATCGGGTGGAGGAACTGGAACCGGGTTTGTATCTGCTGCTGCGGGATGCCGTGCAACGCGCCTCTTTGCAGGCGGCGCTACGTTCCGGGTTTCTCTGGCGGAAGCCACCGGCCTGCCCGGCGGCGCTGGAGTTATATCTGCTGCAACCCGGTGACGTCTGCGAGACTGCCCGGATCATCAGTTGCCAGCAGGAAATCGCTGCCGACAGCGCCTTCTCATTGGGGATGCTGGCGGAGTTCGAACCCAGCCTGAGGGAACAAGGACCCTGGTTCTATCCGCGCTTGTTCTGGGAAACCGGTTTGATCGGCCAGTTGCTTTACCTGGAAGCGGAGGCGGCGGGGGTGCGAGGCACCGGCATCGGCTGTTTCTTCGACGACGCCATGCATCGACTGCTGGGCATTGCCGATCGCAGTTGGCAGAGCTTGTACCATTTCACCGTAGGCGGAGCGGTGGAGGATACCCGCCTCAAGACCCTACATCCCTATTTTCATCTGGGGAAGGGGTAATCTGTAGCTGGTTATAATAATAGTGGGACTTACACTGGCAGATATTGTAGGGGCGGTTCGCGAACCGCCCCTACATAATATGGTTGCCAACCTCAAGTGCGTAAGTCCTAAATAGGTGGCCCCGTTGCCCGCGCCTCGAAGGGTGAGCTTCAACCTGACTTTGTAGGAGTTTTTCCAGTGTTCAGCCAGATAGAACAGTATTTTCGCGAACTCGTTCCGGCGGTGGACTTCTGCTCGCTGCGGCTGGTCAGCGAGCGCCATGAATCCCTCACCGTGCGCCGGGATGTTGTGGAGCCGGTGCAGCGCTCGGAAGATCTGGGCGCCATGATCACCGTCTTCGACGGCGGTCTGGGCTATGCCGCCACGCCGGATCTCGGCAGAACCGGTCTGCAACGGGCGATCCAGCAGGCACACGACTGGGCCAGAGTCACGGCGGGCCGGGGTCTGGTGGAACTGACCGCGCTGGAGCAGGAGCCGCGCCTGGGGGAGTATCGAAGTCCGGTGCAGCAGCCCTGGTCCTCGCTGCCGCTGGCGGACAAGCTCGAACGGCTGCGGCGGGAGTGCGCCCGGCTCAAGGTCGATGACGCCATCATCGAATGGCGGGCCGGTCTCTGGCATAGCGGGATTGAGACGCTGTATCTGACCGCCGCCGGCGGACGGATACACCAACGGTTCGAGATGCTGCTGCCGTCTCTGTCCGCCAGCGCCCATCGCCATGGCGAGACCCAGACTCGCAGCTTCGGTCGGGGCGCGCATTACCGCCAGGGCGGCCTGGAAATCCTGAAGGAGACCGGCTTTTACGACGCCGCGCCGGCGATCGCGCAGCAGGCGCTGGAACTGCTCGCCGCCCCCAATTGCCCGACCGGCACACTGGATTTGCTGCTGGCGCCGGATCAGATGATCTTGCAAATTCATGAATCCATCGGCCACCCTCTGGAACTGGACCGCATTTTGGGCGATGAGCGTAACTATGCCGGCACCAGCTTTGTCACCCCGGATATGTTCGGCAGCTATCGCTATGGTTCGGAACTGCTGAACGTGACTTTCGATCCCACTCACCCGGAACAGATCGCCAGTTACGGTTATGACGACGAAGGCCGAGCGGCCAGCCGTGACTATCTGATTAAAGAAGGAATCCTGTTGCGTCCCCTCGGCGGCGGCATTTCCCAGATGCGTTCCGGTCTGGCCGGTGTCGCCAACGCCCGCGGCTGTGGCTGGAATCGTCCGCCCATCGACCGCATGGCCAATCTGAATCTGGAGCCGGGCGATGCGACTTTTCAAGACCTGCTGTCCAGGGTGGAGCGGGGAATCTATATGGAGACCAACTGTTCCTGGTCTATCGACGATTCCCGTAACAAGTTCCAGTTCGGCTGCGAGTGGGCGCGACTGATCGAGCACGGCGCACTGACGACAGTGGTCAAGAATCCCAACTATCGCGGCATTTCCGCCGACTTCTGGCGTAACCTGGCGGGAGTCGGCGATCGTTCCACTTGGCAGGTTCTGGGGGTGGCCACCTGCGGCAAGGGCGAGCCGAATCAGGCCATCCGGGTGGGTCACGCTGCACCGCCCTGTCTGTTCCGTCAGGTCGCCGTGTTCGGTGGGGAGTGAGCGCCATGCAGGACTATTTCTATTCCCTGGCTGAGCTTATCCAGTCCTTGCTGCAAGGCGGGGAAGTCTTTACCTGCGCCTTTTACGGCGAGGATTCCGATTTCGTGCGTTTCAATCATAACCGAATACGCCAGGCGGGCCATGTTGCCCAGCAAAGCCTCATGTTGGATCTGATCGCCGGCCGCCGCCATGCCGCCGCCGACCTGACTCTGGCCGGCGATTTGGCGGTGGACCGAACCCGACTGGCTAAGCTGATGGAAGAATTGCGGGCAATTCGGGCGGATGTGCCGGAAGATCCTTTCTTGTATTACGCCACCGAGGTCCATTCCAGCGAGCGCTGCTATGCCAGTCATCTGCCGGCGGGACAGGCGATGGCTGAGACTATTCTAACGGCGGGGCAGGGACGGGATCTGGTCGGTATTCTGGCGAGCGGCGCGATTCATGCCGGTTTCGCCAATTCGCTGGGACAGCGCAACTGGTACCGCCGGCCCAGTTTCAATCTGGACTGGAGTCTTTATCTGCGCGCCGATAAGGCGGTGAAAGCCCGCTATGCCGGCTTCGACTGGCGGGATGAGGAATTGCGGACGCGGATGGAAACCGCCGCCGCCCAGTTGGAGGTGATGGCGCAGCCGGCCCGCCGGATTCCGCCGGGCCGGTATCGGGCCTATCTTACCCCCGTGGCGCTGGAAGAGATGCTGGGGTTGTTGAGTTGGGATGCGTTCGGCCTGCGCGCCCATCGCACCGGCGCCACCCCGCTGTTGAGGATGGTGGAGGAGGGCGCCCGCTTGAATCCCGCCCTGAGCCTGCGCGAAAACACGGCGGAAGGCGTGGCGCCGGATTTCCAGGCCGCCGGGTTTATCCGGCCTCCCCAGGTCGCTCTGATCGAGAACGGGATCTATCGGGATTGCTTGGTTTCCCCCCGTTCGGCGGCGGAGTATGGCGTACCCGCCAACGGCGCCGAGGCTGGAGAGGATCCGCTGTCGCTGGATCTGGCTGCAGGGACTATTCCCGGCGACGAGGTTCTGCAACGGCTGGATACCGGTCTTTATATCGGCAACCTGTGGTATTTGAATTATTCCGACCGCAACGCCGCCCGCATCACCGGCATGACCCGTTTCGCCACGTTCTGGGTGGAACACGGGCGTATTCAGGCGCCGGTCGCGGTGCTGCGCTTCGATGAGACTTTATATCATCTTCTTGGTGACCGGCTGCTGGGATTGACCGTTGAGCAGGAACTGCTATTGGATCCGGGCAGTTACGGCAGCCGTTCCAGCCGTAGCGCCCGGTTGCCGGGGGCTTTGGTGGAGGGGATGAGTTTTACATTGTAAGTATAATAAGGTGGGTAGTTAGCTGACTGTTTCTCCGTGTTGGCCGATAAGGCGGCAATGCAGCCACCGCGCCAGACCCTCGCCGCCGGCGCGCATGACGGCGTCGTGATTCCAGGCGAACAGGGGCCGCAGCAGCGGCGCCAGCAGCTTCATCCAGGGTTTGTGAGTGCGGACCCGCCACTCGTAGACCACCAGGGTGTTCGACTCCTGCCGCCGTAAGGTCCAGCGGCCGCTGCCTTCCAGTTCGCCGCTGGCCACGCCTTCCAGCAGCGCCCCATGCTCCACCCGCGTCGTCCGCATCTCGAATGTCAGCCGATAGGGCAGTCGGGTGCGCCAGGTATAGCGCCGGACGGAATCGACGCCATCCGCCTGACCGGGGGCAAGTTCGACGACCTGTTCGACATAGGGCCACCACGCGGGCCACTGTTCGACCTGGTAGATCGCGTCCCAGACGGTCTCCAGCGGCGCCTCCAGCAGCCAGGAAGTGACAAAAGCGTATTGACTCATCTCGTGTAGGGCGCCCCAAGGGCAGTTATTGGGCAGATGATTGGTGCTGTTGCAGCTTATCCGCCAGCCAGAGCTTGATCAGGGCTTGGCGGGTGACGCCCAACCGGCGTGCTTCCCGGTCGAGCGATTGCACCATCCAGGCGGGAAAATCGACATTGACGCGCCTTGGTTCACAACCGGGACGGCGGGCCTTATCCAGGTCGAGCAGGGCGGTAATGTCCTCACCGGCGTCGAATTGCCGATCAAAATCAGAGGCTTTCATAGAGTTCTACTTCCTCTTTTCGGGAACGTCTGACCGAGATCAGGCGGATAGTTTCGCTTCGATAGGTAATGACGGCGGACCGACAATCTTTTTTATACCATATTTAAAGCGTATTATCTTGCGCTAATCTGTATCGAACGTAACCGTTCAGACCCCCCACCCCAACCCTCCCCCACAAGGGGGAGGGAGTTATTGCAAAACAGCTACTTAGCGTATCCCCCCTCCCCTTGTGGGAGGGGG
>CAIMUS010000304.1 GCA_903844665.1 uncultured Pseudomonadota bacterium | reverse complement strand
GGGCGGTTCGCGAACCGCCCCTACGGGGATTCCCTGGGAGCGCCGGCATTTTGCCGGCTGTTGACTGGCGTCGATGCCCTGAGGCCGGCGAAGATGCCGGCGCTCCCAGGGTCGGATTGTCCCGCCTTAAGTTGGTGGCCACTGGCGCAGCCAGAACGACGGTGACTGCCTCAAGCCTGCTGGTAGCGTTTGACGCTGATGTCCGGCATCCGCTTTTTGGCCTGAGCCAGATCGTAAGCAAACTGCATCCGTAGCAGGTGATCCATCTTGGGGCCGAAGGCTTTTTCGATGCGGATCGCCATTTCGGCTGATAGCGCCGCCCGCTCATTGAGCAGCGCCGATAAAGCTTGCCGGCCAACGTCCAGCGCTACCGCCGCCTCTTTAACAGTCAGTCCCAGCGGTTCAATGATTTCTTCCCGGATAATCCGGCCCGGATGGGGTGGGTTTAGCATATCCATGATGTGTACCTTCTTAGTGATAGTCGATCAGATCGACATCAAAGGCGTTGCCATCTTCAAAGCGAAAGATAATGCGCCAGTTGCCCGAGACAGTCACACTCCAGCAGCCTTGTAAATCACCTTTAAGCCGGTGGAGCCGCCAGCCTGGAAACAAGCCCATGGCAGTCACTTCCGTCGCCTGCGAGAGCGCGAACAGAATGTTTCTGATCTTGTTGGCGAGCGCGGGATTGACACCACGCGGATCGTCATGCAGGAACAAGCGCTCTAAACCTTTGTGCCGAAAGTGTTCAATGCTCATGTCTTAAAGTAGCGGGTCGCGCGACACGAGTCAATAACTGGGTGTTGGTGTCTTGTGTTCAGGAAATCGGCACAACGGTGGTGCTGGAGTGGTTGCGTGCCAGCCTGAGTAGGGACATCGGGGTGGTGCTGACAGACAACTGACCCGCGCTTGGCGATTGAAGGAGATGGACGGTGTTGGGGCCGTTGAAGAAGCGACCGTATTCGCCGGCGCGGGTGAACGGATACAACTGCCGCCCCAGATCGCGCACCCGGCGGTCGGGTTCGGCCAGCAGGGCCTGGGCAATGGCGTCCACCGTGGTCTCCCGCCCCTGCCGATCCCAGACGATCCGGCCCGGAGTGCCCTGCGCCCAGCCTACGAGCTTGTCGTAGATATCGTCGAACTCGGCGCCGCCGACGCCGGCAGATGCGGTGTCGACGAAGCCGACGCTGAGCGCCAGCAAGAGTAAGATGAAAGCAAGGGTACGGGGATCGAAACGGCGATTGACCATCGGGTGCGGTAAGGGTTGGTGTGCAGGAACGCCGTCAGGTTCACGGCAGGAAGCGCCGGCGGAAGGGATTGACCAGGCTGTAGCCGGCCAGCGGCGTCAGCCCGCTCCAATAGGCGGCATGGTAGAGATAGCCGTCGGGGCGGCTGTCGCGGAAGCGGCGGAAGATTTTGATGACCAGAAGACTCAGCAGGGCGCACAGCGCCAGCTGTTCGGTCAGAACGCCGACGATCAGCATGCCCAGAAACGGCAACAGTTCGTCGGCGCTCCACAGCAGGATCTGCGGGGGATCATCGATCCCGCGGGGCAGACGGACAGGTTCCATGACGGGGTTCTCGTGTGGTTCAACCCAGCCAGTATGCCCCGCCCGTATCCACCCCATGACTCCGAAAGAACGCGGTCAAAGGGTCTTTTTCGCCGGGTTCACCCTGATTCAGGGAATCCGTCCGGTCCGGTCAGTGCCCGGTACGATCGGCTATGATAGCCAGGATGAACGGCCGTACGAGAGGCAGTATTTCTTTGCCTGATCCCGTCCCTGCGGGCAGGCCGCTCTGCCACCACCACGTGAGGAACGTGATGAGCGTCGTTATCATCGACTATCCATTACCTGAGTCTGCCGCCAGTCGGACCGAATACGAAGGCAAGTTCCTGCAACTGCGCTGGCGCGGCCAGGAATACCTTGTGTTCGCACCGCTGACGCTGCATCGTTACCACAACCAACTTCTGGCTCACTTTCTTGCCGACCAGGCTATCCCCCATTGCTGGTCAAACCAGGAAACACTCCAGATAGATGAGCCGGAATTGACGGTAAGCGGTGGTGGCCGCTTTCGTGTCAACACACTGACCGAGACCCTGCTGCTGTGGGATAACTCGCAGGCTTACGGGCGCTTTGAAGAGAACGGCCTGCCTGACAAGATCGCTGGCGCCGGCCATCCCTGGAGCGGCTACGAGTTGAAAATTAGCTGAGGGTCGATGCTGTAACCGCTGATAAGATAAAGCACGGTGCTTGTTCCCTTTCCGCTGGAGGTATCGAATCCATGAACGCCGCCACGATCCAGTCTGATTTCGTATTACGCCTGCAAGCTCAACTGACGGCGCTGCAAGCCGGCGACCGAGAAGCGCTCGATTTGCCGCTGCTCGCCGATGAATTCGAGGCGGTGGTAGGTAGCTACCGCCATGCGGTACGGGAACACGCCGAGATTATCATCGGGATTCTGCAGCGGCCGTACTGGATTTACGGCGACTGGACCGAATTGCAGTTACAGCGCGATCTGTTGCTGGGGGCGCTGGACGACAGTCCGAGCCTACTGAGTTCAGCCGATCAACAGGTCGTCGCGGCTTATAAGCATGCTCACAGCACGGTCCGCTTGCAGGGTCAGCGCCACTGGCCTGACCTCACGCCCTGGCCGACCCTGCCAACGCTGCTGGACGCCGTGGAACAAGCCGATCAGCATTATCTTGCGCTCGAACAGGCGCATGATCCCCGCTTCGCACAGCTCGAACCGATTCCAAAAACGGCATGACAACTACAAGCTGTGACCTCATGCGGTTGTTATGACGGTTGCTGCAGCCAGGCGGTCAGGTCCACCGCCGTCTGAAAATCCAGCAGGCCTTCGCCCAAGGCTTCCAACTCGGTCACGGAGAGCGCCTGAATACGGGTCTCCTGAGCGGGTGTCAGCGTGCCGAACCGGCGGCGCAGTTGTCGCAGCACCAGCGCCACCTCGCGTTGCCGACCTTCCTCACGGCCCTCGGCGAGAGCGTCCTGGTAAACGCGCGTTTGTCTGATATCAACCTCCGGCCAGTGCAACATGGCTTGAATCTCCTCGCGGGTGAGATGGGGTAGCTTGTAGATCAGGATGGTTTCAACAAAGTCGAAAAATTGCTGGATCTGGGGATCATCCAGCCGGTCCCGGTAACTGTCGGCCAGCGCGTTGGTTTTAGTCATCGCTGTTGCCGGTTCGGCGATAAGCAGTTGTGCCAGTTGCAGGCCCAGTGTGGTAGCCGGGCGGTCGGCGATGTCTTCCAGCTGGCGCAGCGGCGAGCCGCTCTGGAAGACCCCGTTTCCACCCGTGCCGCCGCCCGCGGCTGGGGAACCTGTGGCAGAGATCCCGGAACCCCGGTCGCCACCGCTGGAACCGAAGGAACCCGCGCCGCCTCCCCGCCTTCCAGCAGAAGAACCCGAAGCGGGTCTACACCGCTATACCCGACCCCGGCCGGTAACCCCGGTGGCCACCGGCGGCGGTGGCGGAGCAACCCCCTTCCGCGCGCCGGCCGTGCCCCTACTGCCCGCCGGCCGCGACCGCGGCCTGGGCTTCCGCCTCGCGAGGACTGGCGCTTTGCACTCTTACCCTTTTACCCTTGGCCGCGCGTTAGCGCCACGTGCATTTTTGAGCGAGTAAGGTTCAGCCCCTACATCCGATTCACAAAAGATATTCGAGGAGACCGACCATGCAACCCATCCGCCAAATCGTTCACGATGCGCCCCAGTTCATCGCCGTGCCACCCGAGTTCCGGCATCGTCTCATCGAACTCATCATTTGGCCGCTTGAAGAGGCCACGCCGGTGACTGAATCCAGCGAACCTCAATTCCTCATCGCCGAAGTGGATCGCATCGTCATTCCGTCCCGGGAAGAGCGCAATGCCCGCTGGTAGTTTTGTCGATACCAATATCTGGGTCTATGCCCACCTGCAGGCGCCTGGCGAGCCGCGCCACCCGCGGGCACTGGCTTTCGCCAGGCAACTGCAAAACGGCGTCATCAGCCCGCAGGTTGTGGCAGAGTATTACAGCGTGATGCTGAGAAACGGCAAGGATGACACCTGGATTCAAACCAACCTGGCCGCTATTTTTAGCTATACGCAACTGCAACCGCTTAACGCCTCGGTAGTGCAGCGGACACTGTCGATCCGAAACCGCTACGGTTTCTCGTATTGGGATTGCCAGATCGTCGCCGCGGCCCTTGAAGCCGGTTGTGTCACACTGTGTACCGAAGACCTGCAGGCAGGACAAATCATCGATAACGTACTGGCCGTGGTGAATCCGCTTCATTCCTGAATTCAACAAGGAAAGCAGGAGCTATATTTATGCGCCACCCAAAAGAGAGTCGCCATGACGCTGGCTGAAACCATTTACCAACACAGTCTCCAGTTGCCCGAACCCGCCGCACGGGAGGCACTGGCTTTCATCCAAAACCTGGAGAAGCGCTATGGCATCGTCCCGACCGCACCCAAAGCGTTAAACGATACCGAGGTGTTCCTCGCGGCGGTGGCGGGAACCCTGGGAGACGATTTCCCGGACGACATCAGCGATGCCGATTTGGGCGTCGATGCGCCACGGGAAGCGCTGGACTGATGCCCTATCTGCTCGATACCAACGCCGTCATCGCGTTGATGAAAAACAACGCCAGCGTCATCGCGCAGGTGTGGCGGGTGGGCCGAACCGAACTACGGCTCTGCGCGCCGGTCGAGGCGGAGTTGTGGTTCGGCGTCTGCAAAAGCGGCCGACCAGAGGAAAACCGGCAACGTTTGTTGACTCTGTTGTCCTGGCTGCCGAGCCTGCCCTTTTCCAGCGAAGCCGCACCGCATTGCGGCGAAATCCGCGCTGCCCTGGCGAGCCAAGGCCAACCCATCGGCCCTTACGACCTGCAAATCGCCGCTATTGCCCGCGCTCACGGACTGGTGGTCGTTACCCACAACACCCGCGAATTTGCCCGCGTACCGGACTTGATGCTGGAAGATGGTCGCAGCGACGATACTCATCAGTGATGCAAAATCTGGCTCAGGAACAGCTTGGTTCGCTCCGACCGTGGATTGTTGAAGAATTCCGTCGGTTCGTTTTCCTCCATGATCTCGCCGCCATCCATGAAGATCACCCGATTGGCCACGGTTCTGGCGAAACCCATCTCATGGGTGACGCAGAGCATGGTCATCCCTTCCTCGGCCAGGCCGACCATGGTGTCCAGCACCTCCTTGATCATCTCCGGGTCCAGCGCCGAGGTCGGCTCGTCGAACAGCATGATGCGGGGATTCATGCACAGGCTGCGGGCGATGGCCACCCGCTGCTGCTGGCCGCCGGACAACTGCCCTGGATATTTCTGGGCCTGCTCCGGAATCTTCACCCGCTTCAGATAATGCATGGCCATTTCCTCCGCCTGGGCGCGGGGCAGCTTGCGCACCCAGATCGGCGCCAGCATGCAGTTGTCCAGCACCTTCAGATGCGGGAACAGATTGAAATGCTGGAACACCATCCCGATTTCGCGGCGGACATGCTCGATGTGCTTGAGATTATTGGTCAGTTCGGTGCCGTCCACGATAATCCGACCGCGCTGATGTTCCTCCAGACGGTTGATGCAGCGGATCAGGGTGGATTTACCGGAGCCGGAAGGCCCGCAGATCACGATGCGCTCGCCTTTGCGGACGGTCAGGTTGATATCCTTGAGGACATGAAACTGGCCGTACCATTTGTTCACGTCGATCATCTGAATCATGACCTGAGCGGAAACGGTCAAGCGGCTTGCCGGCGGAGAGGGCGGGGTGGTGGTCGCCTTGAGCATGGAATCGATGCTCTCGGTTACCGCCTCGGGCGAGAGGGAGGTTGGCGTAGCGGGCATGGAGTGCTCCTAACGTTTGCTGTGGCCGGTATCCAGGCGTCGTTCCAGCGCCTGACTGTAGCGCGACATGGCAAAGCAAAACATCCAGAACACCAGGGCGGCGAAGACATAACCTTCGGTGGCGTAGCCCAGCCATTTGGGATCGGTGGCGGCGGAGTGGATGCTACCCAAGAGATCGAACAGACCGATGATGATAACCAGGGTGGTGTCTTTGAACAGGGCGATGAAGGTGTTGACGATGCCGGGTATCACCAGTTTCAGAGCCTGCGGCAGGATAATCAATCCCATCATTCTCCAGTAACCCAGTCCCAGGGCGGCGGCAGCCTCGTACTGGCCCTTGGGAATGGCTTGCAGACCGCCGCGCACCACCTCCGCCATGTAGGCAGCCTCGAACAGGGCCACGCCGATCAGCGCCCGCAACAGCTTGTTGAAATTCATTCCCTCCGGCAGAAACAGGGGCAACATCACCGAGGACATGAACAGCACGGTGATCAGCGGTATGCCCCGCCAGAATTCGATAAAGACGACACAGACGGCGCGAATAATCGGCAGTTGCGACCGCCGCCCCAGCGCCAGCAGGATGCCCAGCGGAAAGGCGGCGGCCATCCCCACGATGGAAATGACCAGGGTGAGCATCAAGCCGCCCCAGCGGCTGGTTTCCACCTGCGGCAGGCCGAAAACATCGCCGACCAGCAGGAAATACCACCAGCACCGGGTAGAGCGACAGCAGATAGAGGCCCACCCAGCGCTTGTAAGGAAATGCTCTGATGAACAGAAGAATAGCCGGCACGACGCCCAGCAGCAGGGAGACATTGACCCGCCAGCGCTCGGCTTCCGGATAGAAGCCGTACATAAACTGATTGAAGCGGGCTCTGATGAACACCCAGCAGGCGCCGCCGCTGGTGCAGGCTTCCCGGCTGTCGCCGCTCCAATCGGCATGGAGGAAGGCCCAGCGCACGATAGGTGGAATGAGGAGATAAAGCAGATACAGGGCCAGCAGCGTCAACAGTGTGTTCAGGGGCGAGGAAAACAGGTTATACCGCAGCCAGCCCAACGGCCCGACGGCGGTGATGGGCGGCGGCAGGGAGGGACGCGATGGGTGCAGTTCAGCCATCGTTAGCGCTCCACCAGCGCCATGCGGCGGTTATACCAGTTCATCAGCAGGGAAATGGTCAGGCTGATGGTGAGATAGACGGCCATGGTCAGGGCGATCACTTCGATGGCCTGGCCGGTCTGGTTCAGCACCGTGCCGGAGAACACCGACACCAGGTCCGGATAGGCGATGGCCGCCGCCAGCGAGGAGTTCTTGGTCAGGTTTAAATACTGGTTGGTGAGCGGCGGAATGATGACCCGCAGCGACTGGGGAATGACGACCAGCCGCAAGGTCTGGCCCGGCCTGAGTCCCAGCGAATAGGCGGCTTCCGTCTGGCCGTGACTGACCGCCTGGATGCCGGCGCGCACGATTTCGGCGATAAAGGCGGCGGTGTAAATGGACAGAGCCGCTACGATGGAGGCCAGTTCGGGAATCACTATCAGACCGCCGCGGAAATTGAAGCCCTGCAGTTCGGGATATTCCCAATGCAGCGGCGAGCCGGCCAGGAAAAAGATCAGCAGTGGCAGGCCGACGATCAGCCCGAGAGAGGCAAAAAAGGTGGGGAAGGTTTGTCCGGTTGCTTCCTGGCGGCGCCTGGCCCAGCGCGCCAGGAAAACGGAACCGATGATGGCGGCCAGCAACGCCAGCGGCGCCAGCCAGAAGACAGGCTCGAACAGGGGTCTCGGCAGATACAGCCCGCGGATATTGAGGTAGGCGATATGACCCAGTTGCAGGCTTTGCTTGGGCGAGGGCATGGCCCGCAGCACCGCGAAATACCAGAAAAAGAGCTGCAACAGCAGTGGGATATTGCGGAAGATCTCGATATAGACCGTAGCCAGCCGGGCGACCAGCCAGTTTTTGGACAGGCGGGCAATACCGATGATAAAACCAATGAGGGTGGCGAAGATAATGCCCAGCGCCGACACCAGCAGGGTATTCAGCAACCCGACCCAGAATACCCGGCCGTAGGTAGACGTCTCCGAGTAGGGAATCAGGCTCTGGATAATACCGAAACCGGAAAGCGAAGACAGAAAACCGAAACCGGAGGCAATGCCCCGTTGCCGCAGGTTGACCTGGGTGTTGTGAAACAGGTACATCCCGAAGGCGACCACTGCCACCAAGGCGATGATCTGGAAGAGGATCGCACGCACATCGGGGTCGTTCCAGAACGGCGTTTTGGCCGGCAATGGAATAGGCGGTACGGCTGCCATTGAATCCTACCTTTGATGATCGCGGCGAAGGCGCCGCTCCCACAGCGGTGATGATCGCGGCGAGGGCGCCACTCCTACAGCGGTGATGATCGCGGCGAGGGCGCCACTCCTACAGCGGTGATGATCGCGGCGAGGGCGCCGCTCCCACAGAGCCTATCCCACCAGGAGCATTATTAACGAATCGGCGGAGCGTATTGCAGACCGCCCTTGCTCCACAGCGCATTCAACCCGCGCGCGATCTTGAGTGGGCTGTCCTGGCCGATATTGCGCTCGAAGATCTCACCGTAGTTACCTACCTGCTTGACGATGTTATAGGCCCACTCGTTGGACAGCCCCAAATCCTTGCCCTTGTCACCCTCCACCCCCAGAAAGCGTTTCACATCCGGATTGGTGGATTTTTTCATTTCATCGAGGTTTTTGGAGTTGATCCCCAGATCCTCGGCATTGACCAGGGCGAACTGAGACCACTTGACCAGATCGAACCATTCGTCGTCGCCGTGACGCACCAGGGGAGCGAGCGGTTCCTTGGAAATCACGTCGGGCAATACCACGAAATCATCCGGCTTGGACAGCTTGACGCGTTGGGCGTAGAGTTGCGATTGATCGCTGGTCAGCACATCGCAACGACCGGATTCCAGGGCTTTGGCGCTTTCATCCGATTTGTCGTAGGTGATGGGCGTGTATTTCATCTTGTTGGCGCGGAAATAGTCGCTCAGATTCAATTCCGTGGTAGTGCCGGCCTGAATACAGACTGTCGCGCCGTCCAGTTCCTTGCCGCTTTTCACCCCCAGTTTCTTGTTGACCAGGAAGCCCTGACCGTCGTAATAAGTCACCGCAGTGAAATTGAATCCCTGGGCGGTGTCGCGGTTCAGCGTCCAGGTGGTATTGCGGGACAGCACATCGATTTCGCCGGACTGCAAAGCGGTAAAGCGCTCCTTGGCGGTCAGGGGAGTGAACTTGACCTTGGTCGCATCGCCGAACAGGGCGGCCGCGACGGCCCGGCAGACATCCACATCGATGCCCTTGAAGTTACCTTTGTCATCGACCGAGGAGAAGCCCGGCAGGCCGTCGCTGACGCCGCACTGGATAAAACTCGACTATCAAGGATTTTTCCCTTGACAAAACTTCTGGATGAAGTTCTAGTATTGCTAGAAACTGTAGGCTTTATTCAAGAAGGCGCCCATGATCTTCACCACACCGCTACCGTTTATCAAGGAGTTTATCGACCAG
>CAIMUS010000303.1 GCA_903844665.1 uncultured Pseudomonadota bacterium | reverse complement strand
GCAACCGGATCGCGCATGAATACCTGCCCGGCGAGTTGGAAAAAATCTACCTGGCGATCATCGGTCCAGGAGATCAGGAAATGCGGCGGCTGGCACAAAAGGTCTTGGACGCCGTGTCCGAAGAGGACGGGCTGTGAAAATTCGCTACCCGCAACTTGGCCAACGAGGGGATTAGCAGCGACAAGGTGCGGCAGGTGGGCGATGTCCTGAGTGCCCTGGTGGTGAATGATGGGTCCGCCAAGGACCTTAAGGAGATAAAATGATTGGTATGGCAAAGCATAGAGCAGTCGAGTTGCGTCGTCATCTGGAAGGCTCGGAGGGTTCTGTTGCACTGAATGGTGGCTATCTTTATATCTATCAGGGTGATGATCTGCTGCATATTGCCAGCATTCCATCTCCCCATCTGCTCGGAGAGCGAACTCACGATACGGTCGTTGATAACATCGATGAATTTCAGGACCGGACTGGAAACCGCTACACTATTGTAATTAACTCGTCCAGCACGGGTATCGAATGGTATTTGGAAAGTTATCCTGACGATGAAGCGGCACTGATGACCCTTCGCTATGAGATCAAGCTCAATGAGTACTGAGCACTATCAGTTTTTCAGTCAACAGAGATAGAGCCACTCTTTAAAGAAGCATTGGGTGTGCCTATTCTGATTTCAAAAGACATCATTGAGTTGATCAACGTCCGGCATGATCTCGTTCACCGGAATGGTTATACAAAAACCGGAAAACGCCATGAAATTGCTAAATCGAAGGTTTTAGAAGCGGTAGCGATAGTTAAATCATTGATAAGGCCCATCGACGAACAAATCGTCCAAAAATACTACTCTATTCTCAGTGTTCAGACATCATCGACCGTGCTTGGAGATAGGTGATGAAACTTGCCACCATCGTCGGCGCCCGCCCACAGTTCATTAAGGCGGCTGTGGTTTCTCGCGCCTTCCGCGAGCATCGCCCGGATGTCACCGAGATTCTGGTCCACACTGGCCAGCACTTCGATGCTAATATGTCGGATGTGTTCTTTGATGAATTGGACCTCCCCCAGCCGGACTACAATTTGGGCATCGGGGGCGGTACGCACGGGCAGAATACGGGGCGGATGATCGAGGCCATCGAGGGGGTGCTGCTTGAGGAGAAGCCGGATTGGGTACTGGTCTATGGCGATACCGATTCCACCTTGGCGGGCGCGCTGGCGGCTGTTAAACTGCATATCCCCATAGCTCATGTGGAAGCGGGGTTGCGCTCTTTCAATCGTAGAATGCCGGAGGAGATCAACCGCATCCTCACCGACCACACGACGGACCTGCTCTTCACCCCCACCGCCACCGCCACCGGCAACTTGGCCAACGAGGGCATCAGCGGCGACAAGGTGCAGCAGGTGGGCGATGTGATGTATGATGCGGCACTGTACTACGGCGAGCGTGCCGAACAGCGCAGCTGGACTCTCGACGCACTGGGGCTGGCGGCGAAGAGCTACATTCTGGCCACCTTCCACCGCGCCGAGAACACCGACGACCCCGAGCGGATGCGCAACATCCTGGCCGGATTCACCGAATCACCCCAGCCCATCATCTGGCCGTTGCATCCACGCACCCGCAAACGGTTGGCGGATTTCGGGCTGGCCTTGCCGGACAGTGTGCGGGCCATCGATCCGGTCGGCTATCTGGACATGGTAATGCTGGAAAAACACGCCGCGCTGATCGCGACCGATAGCGGCTGGGTGGGAAAATCGTGGCTGACCCCGGCTACCCACTTAAGGTGGGACACTTTTGAAGTAGTACGCATTGCGTACCGTCTGCATGGTCAAGTACGCAATGCGTACCCTACAACTGGCGGCCGCGAAATGGCCGGATGATGCGGCCAGAGGCCTTTATGGAAGTGGCGATGCGTCCGGGCGTGTCGTGGATGCGCTGGGGGTTGCGAATGCTCGACCACTCCAAGTGCAAGCTGCCCGGTGAAGAGAGAGCATGTGAATGGCGAAGCCGATGCGAAGGTTGATTCTTACCAAGCCTTTTCCCGAACGCTCATGGAAAGTCCATGCTAAATTCGCTCAGGGATACGAACGGGAGGGGGGATATCGTGTCTGACCCCATTTTTCTTTGTGGGGTTTTGGGATGAACGCGGAATTGCTGAAAGACGTAATCAAAAAAGAACTACCCGGTTTGCTGCGGGAGGACCCGGCTTTGCGGGCCTATGTTCTGGAACTGACGCGGCGTGAATTTGCCGATCGCAAGGAGACCCAGGACCGGTTTTACGACCTCCTGGCCGAATTGCGCCGCGACCGGGAGGAACAGTCGCGCAAGTGGGACGAGCAGAACCAGCAATGGAAGGACTTCACCCAAGAGCAGAACCAGCAATGGAAGGACTTCACCCAGGAGCAGAACCAGCAATGGAAGGACTTCACCCAGGAGCAGAACCGCAAGTGGGAAGAGCAAAACCGCAAGTGGGAAGAGCAAAACCGCAAGTGGGACGAACACCAAGCGCAGCAACGGGAGGAGTTTGACCGCGTGCACGAAGAAATCATGGCTCTGGCCAAGAAACATGATCGCAGCATTGGGGCGCTGGGGGCGCGCTGGGGGATGCGGTCGGAGAAGGCGTTCCGCGATGCCCTGGCCGGGATTCTGGAGCAGAACTTCGGGGTGCAGGTGTTAAATGTCAACGAATACGATGATGAAGGCGTGGTGTTCGGGCGTCCCGACCAAGTGGAACTGGACGTGATCATCAAGAATGGCCTGCTGCTGATTTGCGAGTTGAAGTCGTCGATTGACAAAGCGGGAATGTATATCTTCGAGCGCAAGGCGCGGTTCTACGAGCGGCGCCATAACCGCCAGGCCAACCGGTTGATCGTGATTTCGCCGATGATCGACGCGCGGGCGCAACAGGTGGCGGAACGGCTGGGGATCGAAACCTACGGCGACTCGATCGAAGTGGAAACGCTCTGAGGCGCAAGGCGTAAGATGAAAGCAAAAACTGGGTCTGTCCCGAATGGCACTAACTTTTCACGTAACCTATTGATTCCGCTATTTTTTAGGCCATCGGCTTGGCTTTAAATTGACGGTAGTGTTCCCCCAATTGTTCCCCCTGGAACATCGCCGCCGAGGTGGCGAAGCAGCACGGCTACATTCGGGATTGAGGTGGGCGGTTCGTCGTTGCCATCCCAAATCCGACCTTACTGTAGGGAGAGGCGCCATGCAGTGGCAAGAAGTGATCGACAACCCTTACCTGAAAAACCTGCCCTTCAAGATCGAACTCAACCGGTGGGGAAACATTGAAATGAGTCCCGCCAGCAACCGCCATGCGTTCATACAATCCCGGTTGGCGCAACTGATCAGAGCCTGTATCGGCCAAGGTGAGACATTGACCGAATGCAGCGTGCAAACCTCCGACGGCGTGCGTGTGCCCGACGTGGTATGGGCATCGCGGGAATATCTGGATCGGCACAATTGGGCGACGCCGTTTCCCGCTGCACCGGAAATCTGCGTGGAAATCGTTTCGCCATCGAATAGCCGCGCTGAAATGTTGGCGAAAGTCCGGCTTTTTCTCGAAGCCGGCGCAAAAGAGGTATGGCTCGTGAATGAAGGTGATGGACTGGAAATAGAGGGAACGAACGGGCTGTTGACTGATTCCATGCTGATTCCCGGGGTGGCTGCCAAAATTCGGGAGCTGGGTTGAAAACAAGATCTCGCGAATTGGCTGCTGGTGCTCCCGTGGAACCTGTGTTATGGGTGAGGGGTGAGGTGTGAGGGGTGAGGCGTGAGGCGGCATCATGAGTTGCAGGTCTGGCAGGAGGCGATCGAGTTAGTGGAAGAGGCATATCGCTTGACGAGCGCATTTCCGCGTGAGGAGCTTTATGGTTTGACCAGCCAGATACGGCGGGCGGCGGTGTCAGTGCCGAGCAACATCGCGGAAGGGGCAGCGCGGCAGAGCGAGCGGGAGTTTCTGCAATTTCTGATTATCGCCCGAGGCTCGCTGAGTGAATTGGAAACGCAGGTGCTGATTGCGGAGAAGCTGGATTACGTGAAAAGCATTGAACCGATCGCCTCACCCCTCACCCCTCACGCCTCATCGGCGTGGAGTTCAGCAGGGAAAGCCGCAACATTGTCGGCTTCGAGGTAGAACGTGTCTGATGCGATGGTGAAAGAGAAAGGGCAAAAACGTGGGTTGCCCACAATTATTTTAGGTGTTCAAGGAGATCGGCTGCCTTCTGCCGCGATGAGGTAACCTAGACAGTGCTCGAAAGGCCTTACCACCTATCACTTTGCTTCCAACCCTCGAATCACAGACCGTAGGGCGCATTAGCGGAGCGGAGCGGAGCGTAATGCGCCGTAAGGGGCAGCAGCATGACGGCGCAATACGCTACGCTATTGCGCCCTACGAACTGACAGGTGTTAAGCTCGAAAGGCTACAGGTTAATAAAGGATCATTGAGCGCCATCCTACTCAGGGTTCGCCAGCGTCTTGCCGCGATCCATCCTGACCATCAACGCATCGCCCAAGGTGCTGCCTGGGTGTCGCTGTTCGTCCTGGTGGGCAAGCTGGCCGGAGCGGCGAAGGAAATGGCGGTTGCCTATCGCTATGGGGTCAGCGGTGTGGTGGACGCTTATCAGTTAGCGATCACCGTGGTTACCTGGCTGCCCGGTACGTTGGTCTCGGTCATTGCTATAGTGCTGATCCCAATCCTGGTGCGCCTGCGCCAGCGAGATGCGGCGGATCGCGCGCTGTTTCTGGAAGAAATGCAGGGTACTGTGCTGGTGCTGGGCGGGCTGTTCATGCTGGCCAGTCTACTGCTGGGGCCGCTGGCGCTGGCGCATCTGGCGGCCAACCTTCCGGAAGAGACCCGTCAGATGGCGTGGCAACTCATCTTCGGTATGGCGCCGGTGGCGCTGTTGACGCTGATGATCGGGGTCTACGCGGCCCGTTTGCAAGCGCAGGAGAAACAGGTCAATACCCTGCTGGAAAGCGTACCGGCTGTGGCTATCCTGGGTTTGGTCTTGCTTTGGCCCTTGAAGGCCGACATCGCTCCGCTGCTTTGGGGCACTCTGCTGGGGTATGTCGTGCAAGCGGCGTGGCTGGCATATCTGGCGCGCCGGGCGGACGGTCAACCGATCCGGCCCCGTTGGTCGTGGCGCTCGCCGCATTGGCGGGAGTTCTATCAGGCTGCCGGCGTCATGACAGCAGGAAATTTCGTTATGAGCTTTATTACTCCCCTGGATCAATACTTTGCGGCCCAGTTGGGCGATAGCGCGATTGCCACCTTGAGCTATGCCAACCGTGTCATTGCCCTGTTGCTCGGACTCGGGAGCATGGCTGTCGCCCGGGCCACCCTGCCGGTGTTCTCCAGAATTGCTGCGGCGGGGGACTGGCGGCGGGCGCGAGGTATGGCTTTGAAGTGGTCTAGAATAATGTTTGTCTTGGGTGGCTTGACGATGGCGCTTATCTGGCTGTTGGCGCCTTGGGTCATCCGTATCTTGTTTGAGCGCGGTGCTTTCACGGTGCAAGATACCGCAATAGTGGCTGATGTCCTGCGCTGGGGATTAGTACAAATGCCGTTTTATTTTGCGGGCATCGTACTAGTACAACTTCTGGCCAGCCAAGGTAGGTATTACACTATCGCCATCATTGCAACGACAAACTTGGGAGTGAAATTAGCAGGCAACATGGTATTGGCTTCTTGGCTTGGAATATCTGGGATAGTTTTGGCGACAGCTATAATGCAGGCATTTTCTACAGTTTCCTGCTGGTTAGCCTGTGGTAATAAAACGCAATTCAAATCACAATGAGGGCTAGTTCAAGTGGACCAAACGAAAATTTGGGATTACTTTCAAAATAATCCGGAAATAAGTCATATAGCATTTAATGCACGTTCAAGGTATGAATTTATTGCCTGGAAAATTAACAAGGGCACCAAAGTGCTCAATATTGGTGTTGGAACAGGTGGGCTTGAACGTATTCTTGATGAAAAAGGCGTTGTGGTAAGCTGCCTTGATCCAAACGAAACCAGCATCGAACGCCTTCGTTCAACGCTAGGAATAGGGGAACGAGCCAAAGTGGGTTTTTCACAAGCAATACCTTTTTCTTGTTCCGAGTTTGACGTTGTGGTTATGTCTGAGGTTCTGGAACACTTAGACGATAATGTGTTAATAGCCACCATTGAAGAAGTATATCGCGTACTTAAAGAAAAGGGACGCTTCATTATCACTGTACCCGCTAACGAGAATTTGTTGGAAAATCGTGTAATATGTCCGAATTGTGGATTGTCTTTTCATCGATGGGGGCATATACAGAGCTTTACGTCAAGTCGCTTAGAAGAATTTCTTTGCAAGCAATTTTCTGATATTAAAATTATTAGGTGCTTTTTCGGTGAATGGCGAACATTAAATTGGAAAGGAAAAATTGGTTGGATTTTAAAAAAAATGCTAATTTTTTTTGGCGTTCATGGAAGCGGTGAAACCTTTTTTGTTGAGACTATCAAACGTTGAACATATTAATTTTTATTTATTCCCTCCACTCCGGTGGCGCAGAGCGGGTAACGGCCAATCTCGCCAATGCCTGGGCCGAGCGGGGTTGGGTGGTGACGGTGGTGACGCTCACCTCGACGGATCTGGATTTTTATGCCCTCCATCCATCTGTGCGCCGAATCGCTCTTGATCTTGCCAGCGACTCCGGCAACGTGTTCCAGGCGGTGTGGGCCAATTTGCGCCGGCTGGCGGCGCTACGCCGGGTATTGCGCGAACAGCAGCCCGATGTGGTGCTGGGGATGATGACCACGGCCGCCGTTCTCGCGGTTTTCGCGAACGTCGGTTTGTCAGGCAAGGTCGTGGCTTCCGAGCACATTCACCCGCCTCAGGTTTCTGTTGGCCCGCTGTGGGACAGGTTGCGTCGCCGCAGCTATCCTTCAGCCGCATGGGTGGCCGTCCTGACTGACGAGAGCCGACAATGGGTGCAAACGCATGTGCCAGGTTGCCGTATAGCGGTCATTCCCAATGCAGTGCCATTCCCCTTGCCGATCACCGAGCCGGTGCTGCCGCCCGAGCGGGTGGTGCTGGGGCATCGGCGGATCGTGCTCGCCGTGGGGCGACTGGCGGAACAAAAGGGTTTCGACCTGCTTATCGAGGCCTTCGCGGGCATGGCCGCCATGTATGCTGACTGGGATCTGGTGATTCTGGGTGAGGGGCAGGAGCGCCCGGATTTGGAAGCCCGGGTAGCGGCTTTGGAGTTGGAGCATCGTGTGAAACTACCCGGCCGGGCTGGCAACGTGGCGGATTGGTATCGGCGTGCGGATTTGTACGTCATGAGTTCTCGGTTCGAGGGATTCCCTAATACGCTGGCTGAGGCCATGGCTCACGGTTGCCCGGCGGTGAGTTTCGATTGCGACACCGGGCCACGGGATATCATCCGGGATGGGGTGGACGGTGTATTGGTGCGGCCGGTGGAGGATATAGGGGCCCTCGCCGCTGCCCTCGCACAATTGATGGGTAACGAGGATATGCGCAAGCGAATGGCCGAACGGGCGATAGAGGTGCGGGAGCGGTTTTCCATGGAACGGATTACAGGAATGTGGGAGGTCTTGTTTGAGGAGATCAGTCAATGATCGGGCATGCAACTGAAGTGGCGCGTGGCGAGCGCTTTGAATTTGGCGCTAACTGGACGCGCTTTCTGAATGTACTGAACGATGACAGGATTCATCAGGCGGAGAAGTCCTTGCGGGAAATGCTTGGCGTATCTGATCTGAAGGACAAACGCTTTCTGGATATCGGCAGTGGCTCTGGCCTGTTCAGTTTGGCGGCGCGACGGTTGGGAGCAACGGTACACTCCTTTGACTATGATCCGCAGTCGGTGGCTTGCACTCGGGAACTCAAGCGCCGGTATTTCCCGGATGATAGTTCCTGGGTGGTGGAAGAGGCCTCGGTATTGGATTGGGACTATCTGAATCGATTGGGACAATTCGATGTGGTGTATAGTTGGGGGGTGCTACACCACACTGGGGCGATGTGGCAGGCCCTTGAGAATGTAGTGTCCTTAGTCCCGGAACGCGGGCAATTATTTATCGCTATTTATAATGACCAGGGTCGTGCAAGTGTGATGTGGAAGCGGATCAAGAAGGCGTATTGTGACGCTCCGAGGCCGTTGAAGAGTCTGATTTTGTTAGTTGCTTTCCTTCGCTTGTGGGGGCCGACTACGGTGCGTGATTTGCTCAATGGGCATCCCGGCACCACTTGGCGAAACTACGGTAAAAGTGGTGTTGGCCGGGGAATGTCACCATGGCGGGATGTGGCCGATTGGGTGGGCGGTTATCCCTTTGAAATCGCCAAACCGGAAGAGATTTTTGATTTCTACCGGGATAGAGGCTTTCATCTCTCGCGTTTGACAACCTGCGCCGGCGGGCATGGGTGCAATGAGTTTGTATTCACTCGTGTATAGATTGTGGGAATGTGGGAATGTGGGAATGTGGGAATGTGGGAATGTGGGAATGTGGGAATGTGGGAATGTGGGAATGTGGGAATGTGGGAATGTGGGAATGTGGGAATGTGGGAATG
>CAIMUS010000302.1 GCA_903844665.1 uncultured Pseudomonadota bacterium | reverse complement strand
TCCGTCAGCAACGTGGTTTGCGCTTCAGCCTGCTGCTCGGTAAAGCCAGCTTCCTTCAGCTTCTTGACAGCCGCATAGGTATCGAAGGCTAATGCACTCATAGGGGAGTCTCGGTAGTTCCATGTATGGTTTGAAAGACGGAATTATCATCCACCATAAGACCAACAACCCGCAACCGCGATCGATGTATACAACAGGGGGCGTGAACCTGGATTGCGCTCCGCAGGCTTCGCTCCAGCCAGGCTACGCCGGCTGCAACGGCTCATGCTGACAAGCCCGTAGGTTGGGGTTCGTTCCTCACCCCAACCTACGGGCTACGAGCTACGGGCTACGGGCTCACCCCCAACCTACGGGCTGCCAGGCTCAATCGTGCTTCGGATTTTTATCCTCCAGCGGAATCCTGCCTTCCTCCTCGTACTTTTTCCTGGCGCCGGGGCGGAACACATAGACGACAATGACGATAAAGCCCAGGGGAATGCCGACGAACCAACCGTAGTCCGATATCAATTGCAGCAAGTGTTGCATGGGATCGTCTCCTTCGGGTGACGGGAAGTCAGATTGATCAGGCGCTGGCGGCGACATCTTTCTTTGCCGGCCATAGCCCGGCATCGTAGACGACCTCGTAGTCTTTTACCATTCGCTCCAGGCTAAACTGGCTTTCGCAGCGTTGCCGCCCGGCGGCGCCATGGCGGCGCCGGCGTTCCGGATCATCCAGATAACCCTGAATGGCCGCAGCCAGGGCAGCGGGATTCTGTGGGGGCGCCAGACAGCCGGTGACGCCGTCCACCACCAGTTCGGGATTACCGCCCACGTTGGTGGCGATTACGGGCAAACCGGTAGCCATCGCTTCGAGAATCGTATTGGAGATGCCTTCGTTAATCGAGGGCAATACAAACAGGTCCATGCACCGCATCAATTCCGGTACATCGTCGCGGGCGCCGGGCAGCCACGCCAGCTCCAACGCATTTGCCGCGCCCAGGAGTTCCAGCAACCGAGGTCGTAACTCACCCTCGCCGACGATCAGCAGGCGCAGCCGCGCGCGCGCCTCGGGGCCTTGCTCCAGTAAGCACAAAAAAGCCTGTACCAGGGTGAACTGATCCTTGACCGACTGCAGCCGCCCTACCGTGCCGATAACCACGGCGCCGGGGGGAGCAAAGCCGTCAGGCAGTACAGTGTGGACCTCGACCGCAGGGTGGAAGCGCTCGGTATCCACCCCGTTGTAGATTTGCACGATTTTGTGGCCGGCCACCTGGATGCTTTCGCGCAGCCAGCGCTCCAAGTCCTTGGATAAGGGAATATAAGTATGCACCAGGGGGCGGAACAGCCGGCGTAACAGGATATAGCGGCGGTTGGTCCCATCTACATCGAATACATCCCAGCCGTGTTCACTATGGATCCGATAGCGGATGCCCGCCAGGAAACCCGGCAACTGCCCTTCCAGTGCGGCCAGATTGCGGGTATGCAGAATATCCGGCTTAAGCTGGCGCAGCAGCCGCCACAGGCGCCGGTAGAGTCCCCAATCCTGGCCAGCGCGTTTATGCAGGGCGTAAATCTCTACCGCCGGGTTCCGAAGGCGCTGGCGGAACCCGGTGTACCCGGTCAGGCAAATAATGGCGTGCCGGTAACGCCCGGCCGGTAGCCGATTGATCAGATTGACCAGTCCGTTCTCCAGGCCGCCTACGTCCAAGCGATAAATCAGATGGGCGACGAGAGGAATCGGAGCCGGGGACCTATCCTGAAGCTGAGCCACGTCAGGCGCTGGATTCTGCCCGACTGCTGCCGCTGCCGCGTCTTTGCTAACGATCCGGGCTGTTTTTGTCATGTACGCTATTCATCGCCGAATACTTTTTGGACCACCTTGCGCAGCAGGATTTCCTGACTTGCACGGTTGGGTAGAGCATAGCGAAATCCATTCTACTCCGCCATCGTGCATGACTGCTGCCGCTATAGAGGAGTATCCTTGTCGGGTAACAAGCCCTTTGGTCATTGCATCGATACCATGAAAATCAACCTTTCCTATCGAGGCGTCGAACAGGGGCCGATCAGGCCCCCCAGTGAAGCGCACAGCCTGCTGATCCGGGTGACCCGCAATTGTCCCTGGAATCAGTGCACTTTTTGTCCACTGTATAAGGACGAGAAATTTTCCATCCGTCCGGTGGAGGATATCAAGCGGGATATCGATACCATCGCCCGCCATATCGGCCGGTTACGTGAACTTGCCGGAGGGACGGGGGAATTAGCCGGCGACGCCGTCCGCCGCTTACACGCACAACTTGAGCCAGAGGAACAGCCGGGCTTCGAGGCCGCCCTGCATTGGTTCGTCGGCGGGATGGAATCGGTATTCTTGCAGGACGCCAACAGTCTGGTGGTCAAACCGCCCAGACTCATGGAAATTTTAACTCACCTCAAAGCTCATTTCCCCGGGATTCGACGAATCACTTCCTACGCGCGCTCGCAGATCATCGCCAAAATCGAGGATGAGGAGTTACGGGCGCTACGAGAAGCCGGGCTGGATCGGCTGCATATCGGCATGGAATCGGGCTCGGATACGGTACTGCAACAGGTAAAAAAGGGCGCCACCAAAGCGATCCATATCACGGCCGGCCGCAAGGTCATTCAGGCTGGCATGGAGTTGTCCGAATACTATATGCCGGGGCTCGGCGGGCAGGATCATTCGCGCGAACATGCGCTGGAAAGCGCCGCTGCCCTCAACCAGATCGGTCCGCATTTCATCAGGCTGCGAACCCTGGCCATTCCGCGCACGACCGCCCTGTTCGCGGCTTACCAGGCGGGGCGCTTCCGCAAATGCACCGAACTGATGGTGGTCGCCGAGATCCGGCTGTTCCTGCAACAGTTGAACGGTATCGACAGCATGATCAAGAGCGATCATAGTCTGAATCTGTTTCCCACTTTGGAAGGCAGGCTGCCGCAGGACAAAGCCCGGATGCTGCAACTACTGGAGGATTTCCTGGCCGCCGCACCGGAACGGCAACGCCTGTATCAGATTGGGAGACGCTGCGGCCTGCTGGGCCAACCCGGCGATCTGGACAATCCAATCCTATCCAGCCAGGTCGAGCAGGTCTGCTGTTCCCTGGGAGTTACAGCGGCCAATGTGGACCCCATTACCGACGCCCTGATGCAGCGCCTTATATAACCTAAAACTTACGCAGTTCAGGCAGTAGGGGCGGTTCGCGAACCGCCCCTTACACCCGCCACGGTGAGGCACAAGATATTTTGTAGGGGCGGTTCGCGAACCGCCCCTTACACCCGCCACGGTGAGGCACAAGATATTTTGTAGGGGCGGTTCGCGAACCGCCCCTACTCACCTTACCT
>CAIMUS010000301.1 GCA_903844665.1 uncultured Pseudomonadota bacterium | reverse complement strand
TCCGGCCAACAGGTTTCCTTCCGCATCGCGGCAGAGACTTCACAATGATAGAAAACCTTTAAAAATCATAATCTTGATAGATTTTCATCCAGATATCCCAGGATCTTGCCCGCTGCCGTGGCCGAAACGATGATCAAGGCCACCTTTTCACGAATCGGCCAGGCTTGTCTCGTCAATCCAAGGGCCGCAACATCATCCCGTTCATCCACCACCTCTTGCCAAACCGCCCCAACTCGTACCACTTCACAGCCGCGGCGATACGCATTTCCCGCACAAACTCCTTAGGGGTTTGGTGCAGAGTGGCAAAGGCCTCTTCCGGCATATCCAGTGTCAATTGCGTCATCTCATTCTCCTCTCAACCACGATAGTGTTCGACGCCGATGGCCAGTTGCGCCAAGGCGTCCTGATACGCCGCCCAATGGGGCAAGTGCGCCGTCATTTTCTGCAAATCGCCCAGATCGGCAATGGCCGGTCGAAGGGGTGCAGTTCCATCCCGAATCGATCGTCACCGAGAGCGGACATCGGTTGTCGGGAAATTTTCTGGCTCTCTAAACGGTCCTTGCGCTGTGGGAGCGGCGCCCTCGCCGCGATCAACCAGGTAACGCCACGGGTGTAACCAGTTATCGCGGCGAAGGCGCCGCTCCCACAGTGTGGCCAGTTATCGCGGCGAGGGCGCCGCTCCTACACAGCGTTGATCGCGGCGGGGCGCCGCTCCTACTGATCCACTTCCTCGTCGGTTTCCACTCTGGTGGCGGTATGCTCGGCGTGAGTTTCGCTGCTGAAGTCGCTTTCGAACACCGGACCGGCGACGAAGCGATGGCTCAACCGCCGCTGCGAATGATAGGCCAGGCCGGTGCCCGCCGGAATCAACCGTCCGACAATCACATTTTCCTTCAAGCCGCGCAGGTCATCGCGCATGCCGCGCACCGCCGCTTCGGTCAGCACCCGGGTGGTCTCCTGGAAAGAGGCCGCCGAGATGAACGATTCCGTGGCCAGAGAGGCCTTGGTGATGCCGAGAAGAATAGCCTGATAGCTCGCCGGCGTTTTGCCGTCCGCGCTGACCCGATCGTTCTCTTCCAGCAAACGGGTACGCTCCACCTGTTCCCCCTTGATAAAGCGGGTGTCGTTGGATTCCAGGATCTCCACCTTGCGCATCATCTGGCGGATGATGACCTCGATATGCTTGTCGTTGATCTTCACCCCTTGCAGGCGGTAGACATCCTGAATCTCCTTGACCAGATAGAAGGCCAGTTCCTGTACGCCCAGCAGGCGCAGGATATCGTGCGGATTGGGTTCACCATCGACGATCATTTCGCCGCGATTGACATGCTCCCCTTCGAACACATTGACCTGGCGCCATTTGGGGATCAGTTCCTCGTGCTGGTCGCCTTCCTTATCGGTGATGATCAAACGCTGCTTGCCCTTGGTATCTTTGCCGAAGCTGATCGTGCCGGAAATCTCGGCGAGAATAGCCGGCTCCTTGGGCTTGCGGGCTTCGAACAGGTCGGCCACCCGCGGCAGACCGCCGGTAATATCGCGGGTCTTGGTGGATTCCTGCGGAATCCGCGCCAGCACATCGCCGACCGCCACCTCGGCGCCATCTTCCAGACCGATAATGGCGCCGGCCGGCAGGGGATAACGGGCGGGGATATCGGTACCGGCCAGGCAAAGATCGTTTTCCTGTTCGTCCACCAGGCGGACCAGCGGCTGCTTGTCCTTACCCAGCGCGCCACGCTGCTTGGGATCCATGACCACCAGGCTGGTCAGGCCGGTAATTTCATCGGTATACCGCTGTACCGTAAGGCCCTCATCCAGGTCGAAAAAGCGGACCCGCCCGGCAACTTCGGTAATCACCGGGTGGGTATGGGGATCCCAGTGGGCCACGATCTGGCCGGGTTCCGCCGTATCGCCCTCGTCGACGGTGAGTACGGCGCCATAAGGCACTTTACTGTAGCGCTCGCGTTCCCGCCCGACTTCATCCACCACGCTGATTTCACCGGAGCGGGATACGGCCACCAGATGGCCGTCCTTGTTACGCACCGTTTTCATGTTATACAGGCGGATGGAGCCCTTGGACTTGATCTGCACATTGGTTTTCGCCACCGTCCTGGAGGCGGCGCCGCCGATGTGGAAGGTGCGCATCGTCAACTGCGTGCCCGGCTCACCGATGGATTGGGCCGCGATCACTCCCACGGCTTCGCCGATATTGACCCGATGCCCGCGGGCCAGGTCGCGGCCATAACAGGAGGCGCAAACTCCATAGCGGGTCTCGCAGGTAATGCCGGAGCGTACCTTGAGTTGGTCGACACCGAGTTCCTCCAGCGTATCCACCCCTCCTTCATCCAGCAGCGTGCCGGCGGGAATGGCGACGGTATCGCTGCCGGGAAGCAGTACATCGTCCGCCAGCATCCTGCCCAGTACCCGGTCGCGCAGCGGTTCGATGACGTCGCCGCCTTCGACCACCGCGCTGATGGTCACGCCCTGACGGGCGCCGCAGTCGATTTCGGTCACCACCAAATCCTGGGCCACATCCACCAGCCGGCGGGTCAGATAACCGGAATTGGCGGTTTTCAGCGCCGTGTCCGCCAGTCCCTTGCGGGCGCCATGGGTGGAGATAAAGTATTGCAGGACGTCCAGTCCCTCGCGGAAGTTGGCGGTGATCGGGGTTTCGATAATGGAGCCGTCGGGCTTGGCCATCAGCCCGCGCATCCCGGCCAACTGGCGAATCTGGGCGGCGGAACCGCGCGCCCCGGAATCGGCCATCATAAACACCGAGTTGAAGGACAACTGCCGCGCCGGCTTGCCCTCGCTATCGATGACCCGCTCGGTGCCGAGGTTGTCCATCATCGCCTTGGCCACCTGATCGTTGGTGCGGGACCAGATATCGACCACCTTGTTGTAGCGCTCGCCGTTGGTGACCAGGCCGGAGGCGTATTGCTGCTGAATCTCCTTGACTTCCTCTTCGGCCTTGGCCAGGAACTGCCCCTTGTCGCCGGGGATCATCAGATCCTCGAAGCCGATGGAGGCGCCGGAACGGGTGGCATAGTAAAACCCGGTGTACATCAACTGATCGGCGAAGATCACCGTTTCCTTCAGACCCACCCGCCGGTAACAGGCATTGATCAACCGGGAGATGGCCTTTTTGTTCAGGGTCTGGTTGATCAGTTGAAATGGCAGTTCCGGCGGCAGCACCTCGGACAGCAGAATCCGCCCGACCGTGGTCTGCACCCGTCGCCGGACGCTGACGGTGTTGCCCTCGGGGTCGGTTTCCCGTTGCAGCAGGCGCACCTGAATGCGGGCATGCAGCTCCACCTGCCGGCTCTCATAGGCCCGGTGGACTTCCGCCAGATCGCTGAAGATCATGCCCTCGCCGTTGGCGTTGACGCGCTCGCGGGTCATGTAATACAGCCCCAGCACCACGTCCTGCGAGGGCACGATGATAGGATCGCCGTTGGCCGGCGACAGAATGTTGTTGGTGGACATCATCAAGGCGCGTGCTTCCAGTTGCGCCTCGATGGACAGCGGCACATGGACCGCCATCTGGTCACCGTCGAAGTCGGCGTTGAAGGCGGTGCAGACCAGTGGATGCAATTGAATCGCCTTGCCTTCGATCAGCACCGGCTCGAAGGCCTGGATCCCTAAGCGATGCAGGGTAGGGGCGCGGTTCAGCATGACCGGATGCTCGCGGATGACATCCTCCAGGATATCCCAGACCTGCGGCTCTTCCCGCTCCACCATCTTTTTGGCCGCCTTGATGGTGGTGGCCACGCCGCGGCGGATCAGCTTGCTGAAGATAAAGGGCTTGAACAGTTCCAGCGCCATCTTCTTGGGCAGACCGCACTGATGCAGGCGCAGGGTCGGACCGACCACGATCACCGAGCGGCCGGAATAATCGACGCGCTTGCCGAGCAGATTCTGCCGGAACCGGCCCTGTTTGCCCTTGATCATATCGGCCAGGGATTTCAACGGCCGCTTGTTGGTGCCGGTGATGGCGCGACCGCGCCGGCCGTTGTCCAGCAGGGAATCGACCGCCTCCTGCAGCATCCGTTTTTCGTTGCGCACGATAATATCGGGCGCATTCAGCTCCAGCAGCCGCTTCAGCCGGTTGTTGCGGTTGATCACCCGGCGATACAGATCGTTCAGATCGGAGGTGGCGAAGCGGCCGCCATCCAGCGGCACCAGCGGCCGCAGATCCGGCGGCAATACCGGCAGCACGGTCAACACCATCCACTCGGGATGATTGCCGGAATCGAGAAAGGACTCCATCAGCTTGAGCCGTTTGGACAGCCGCTTCAGCTTGGTGTCGGAACCGCACTCGGCGATTTCCTGCCGCAACTGGGTGGCTTCATCCCTGAGGTCCATCGTGCGCAGGAGCTCGTGGATGGCTTCGGCGCCCATCCGCGCGTCGAAGTCGTCGCCGTACTGCTCGATGGCGTCCAGATAGGCCTCATCCGGCAGCAACTGTCCGCGCTGCAGCGGCGTCATGCCGGGCTCGATCACGACAAAGGACTCGAAGTACAGGATCCTCTCGATATCCCGCAGGGTCATATCCAGCATCAGACCGATGCGGGAAGGCAGCGATTTCAAAAACCAGATATGGGCGACCGGACTGGCCAGTTCGATATGACCCATGCGATCCCGCCGCACCTTGGCCAGCGTGACCTCCACGCCGCACTTCTCGCAGACCACACCCCGGTGCTTGAGCCGCTTGTATTTGCCGCACAGGCACTCGTAGTCCTTGATAGGGCCGAAGATTTTGGCGCAGAACAGCCCATCGCGCTCCGGCTTGAAGGTGCGATAGTTGATGGTTTCGGGCTTTTTCACCTCGCCGAAGGACCAGGAACGGATCATGTCGGGCGATGCCAGACCGATCCGGATCGCGTCGAAATCTTCGATGACGCCTTGCTGCTTGAACAGATTCAGTAAGTCTTTCATGGTGCGACCACTCCGACTGGGAGTAACTGGCTGCGGGTCCTGTCAGGGCAATGCCTCATTCGCTTTCCAATTCGATATTGATGGCCAGGGAACGAATCTCCTTTACCAGCACATTGAAGGATTCCGGCATGCCGGCTTCCATCCGATGGTCGCCGTCGACGATGTTTTTATACACCTTGGTGCGGCCCGCGACATCGTCGGATTTGACCGTCAGCATTTCTTGCAGGGTGTAAGCGGCGCCATAGGCTTCCAGCGCCCACACTTCCATCTCTCCGAAGCGTTGGCCACCGAACTGGGCCTTGCCGCCCAGGGGCTGCTGCGTCACCAGACTGTAAGGACCGGTGGAGCGGGCATGCATCTTGTCATCCACCAGATGATTGAGTTTCAACATATACATATAGCCGACCGTCACCGGCCGGTCGAAGGATTCACCGGTACGGCCGTCGTACAGAATCGTCTGGCCGTTCTCGGGCAGGCCGGCCAGACGCAGCATCTGCCGCAGTTCCTCTTCCGTGGCGCCGTCGAAAACCGGGGTCGACATCGGTATGCCGGCCTTGAGATTGGCGCACAAAGTCAGAATTTCCCGATCGGTAAACTGGCTGAAGTCCACCTGCGGCTTGCCGTCGGTGAGGTAGATCTGCTCCAGCAGGGATCGCAGCCCGGCGACGGCGGCTTGCGCCTCCAATAACCGGCCGATCTTCAGTCCCAGCTCCTTGGCGGCCCAGCCCAGGTGCGTCTCCAGGACCTGGCCGACGTTCATGCGCGACGGCACCCCCAGGGGATTGAGCACGATATCCACCGGAGTGCCGTCTTCCAGACAGGGCATATCCTCCTGCGGCACGATCATGGAAACCACGCCTTTGTTGCCGTGGCGGCCGGCCATCTTGTCGCCGGGCTGGACCCGGCGCTTGACCGCCATATATACCTTGACCATCTTCAGCACGCCCGGCGCCAGATCGTCGCCCTGGATCAGTTTGCCGCGTTTTTCCTCGAATTTGGCTTCGAAGGTCTGGCGCTGCTGCTGCAACTGGTCGGCGACGATCTCCAACTGCTCGTTCACCTGCTCGTTGCGCAGGCGCAGCTCGAACCACCGTTCCCGCGGGACCTTACCCAGATATGCCTTGGTGATCTTGGCGCCATGGCTCAAACCCTCGGGACCGCCATCGGCGGTTTTGCCGAGCAGCATCCGTTCCACCCGCTGATATAGATCTTCCTCGATAATGCGAAGCTGATCGTTCAGGTCTTTCTTGACCCGCGCCAGTTCGGCCGTCTCGATCTGCTTGGCCCGGGGATCTTTCTCCAAGCCATCGCGGGTGAACACCCGCACATCGATCACCGTACCGTCCATACCGGAGGGCACCCGCAGGGAAGTGTCTTTGACATCCGAGGCCTTCTCGCCGAAGATCGCGCGCAGCAGTTTCTCTTCCGGCGTGAGTTGGGTCTCGCCCTTGGGGGTGACCTTGCCCACCAGAATGTCGCCGGTCTTCACCTCGGCGCCGATATAGACGATGCCGGCTTCATCCAACTTGGTCAGGGCGCTTTCTCCCACATTGGGAATATCCGCCGTGATTTCCTCCGGTCCCAGCTTGGTGTCGCGAGCCACGCAGGTCAGTTCTTCGATATGAATGGTGGTAAAGCGATCCTCCTCCACCAGCTTTTCGGAGATCAGGATGGAATCTTCGAAGTTATAACCGTTCCAGGGCATGAAGGCGACCAGCAGGTTTTGCCCCAGCGCCAGTTCCCCCATGTCGGTGGAAGGACCATCGGCCAGCACGTCGCCGCGCGCCACGGCATCGCCCAGTTTCACCAGCGGCCGCTGATTGATGCAGGTATTCTGGTTGGAGCGGGTATATTTGGTCAGGTTGTAGATATCCACACCCGGTTCGCCGGCCTCGGTCTCCTCGTCGCGCACCCGCACGACGATCCGTTCGGAATCGACCGAGTCCACCACCCCGCCCCGCCTGGCGACCACGGTCACCCCGGAGTCGATCGCCACGGTGCGCTCGATGCCGGTGCCGACCAGCGGTTTCTCGGAGCGCAGCGTGGGCACGGCCTGCCGTTGCATATTGGAGCCCATCAGCGCGCGATTGGCGTCGTCATGCTCCAAAAAGGGGATCAGCGCCGCCGCCACGGAAACGATCTGCCGCGGAGAGACATCCATGAACTGCACCTTGTCGGGGGTGGACAGGGTGAATTCATTCTGATGGCGGCAGGATACCAGCGCATCCAGCAGCCGGCCGTCGACATCCAGGGTGGCGTTAGCCTGGGCGATGACGTAATTGCCTTCCTCGATGGCCGACAGATATTCGATCGCGGCGGTCGCCTTGCCATCCGCCACCCGACGGTAGGGGGTTTCCAGGAAGCCATAGTCGTTGGTGCGGGCATAGACCGCCAGCGAATTGATCAGACCGATGTTGGGACCTTCAGGCGTCTCGATCGGGCAGACCCGGCCGTAATGGGTCGGATGCACATCGCGCACCTCGAAGCCGGCCCGCTCGCGGGTAAGACCGCCGGGGCCGAGCGCCGAGACGCGACGCTTATGGGTCACCTCCGACAGTGGATTGTTCTGGTCCATGAACTGGGATAACTGGCTGGAACCGAAAAATTCCTTGATGGCCGCCGCCACCGGCTTGGCGTTGATCAGATCCTGTGGCGTCAGATTCTCCGACTCGGCCAGGCTGAGGCGCTCCTTGACGGCGCGTTCGACCCGCACCAGACCGATGCGCACCACGTTTTCGGACATCTCACCGACGCAGCGAATCCGGCGATTGCCCAGATGATCGATATCGTCCACCGTGCCGTTGCCGTTCTTGATATCGATCAGGGTTTTGATCACATCGATAATATCCTGCTTGGAAAGCACGCCCGAACCGATCACCTCCTTGCGTCCGACCCGGCGGTTGAACTTCATCCTTCCCACCGGCGACAGGTCGTAGCGGTCTTCCACGAAAAACAGGTTATTGAACAGGTTCTGGGCCGCTTCCTTGGTCGGCGGCTCACCTGGACGCATCATCCGATAGATATCGTAGTGGGCTTCCAGCTCGGTTCGGGTGGGATCGACCCGCAGGGTATTGGAAATATAAGGCCCCCGATCCAGATCGTTAATATACAGGGTGCGAAATTCCTGAATCCCATTGGCGCGAACCTTGTCCACCAGTTCCAGGGTCAGCTCGTCGTTGGCGTCGGCGATCAGTTCGCCGGTGCTGCTATTCACCAGATCGTGCGCCAGCACCTTGCCGGCCAGGTAGTCGGGCGGCACCGCCAGCGTCTCCAAACCGGCCTTCTGCAATTCGCGGATATGACGGGCGGTAATCCGCCGGCCGGCTTCCACCAGCAGCTTGTCGCCCAGGACGATATCGAAGCTGGCGGTCTCGCCCCGCAGACGTTCGGGAACCAAATCCAGGGTAAAACCCTCCGCGCTAAGGCGGAAGGTATTGATCTCGAAGAACATCGTCAGGATCTGGGCGGTATCGTAACCGAGGGCGCGCAGCAACACGGTGACCGGCAATTTGCGGCGGCGGTCGATCCGCGAGAACAGTAAATCCTTGGCGTCGAATTCGAAATCCAGCCAGGAGCCACGGTAGGGAATAATCCGGGCCGAGAACAGCAGCTTGCCCGAGGAGTGGGTTTTGCCCTTATCGTGGTCGAAGAATACGCCCGGCGAGCGATGCAACTGCGAGACGATGACCCGCTCGGTGCCGTTGATAACAAAAGTGCCGGTCTCGGTCATCAGCGGCAGTTCGCCCATATACACTTCATTTTCGCGCACGTCCTTGATCGCATGGGCGCCGCCGGCTTCGGCATCCTTGCTGAGGATGACCAGGCGCAATCTGACCCGCAAGGGAGCGGCGTAAGTCAGACCCCGCAATTGGCACTCGCGCACATCGAAAATGGGGGTACCCAGGCGGTAGCTGACGTATTCCAACAGCGCATTGCCGGAATAGCTGGTGATCGGGAAAATGGAGCGAAACGCCGCATGCAGCCCTGTATCCCTGCGCCTTTCCGGAGGAACATCGGCCTGTAGAAACTCGCGGTACGAATTCAGTTGAATCGCCAGCAGATAAGGCACCTCCAGAATACTGGGGCGCTTACCGAAGTCTTTACGAATGCGTTTCTTTTCAGTAAAAGTATAGGCCATCGCGATTTCTCAGTAACAGCAAAAGCTCAGGGGACGGTAAATCCCCACTGTGCAGCTACAGACAGGCGCTGCCGGTCCGGCCGGACCAGCGACCATGACACAGAGACAACACGGAAAGGCCGGTGACCCCGGGTCACCGGCCGCGGTGGCACAGCCACTGTCATTGCAGTTTACCCCCACCGTTGGGCAGGGACCCGATTATTTAACCTCGACAGTAGCGCCGGCCTCTTCCAATTGTTTCTTCACATCCTCGGCCTCGGCCTTGCTAACGGCTTCCTTAACGGCGGCAGGCACACCTTCGACCAAATCTTTGGCTTCTTTCAGTCCTAACCCGGTCAGCGCGCGCACGACCTTGATCACGTTGACTTTCTTATCGCCAAAGCCGGTCAGGATAACGTCGAATTCGGTCTGCTCCTCCACCGCCGCCGCTGCCGGCGCGGCCGCTGCCGGCGCCGCGGCAACGGCCGCCGCCGCGCTGACACCGAACTTCTGTTCCATCGCGGCAATCAGGTCGACGACCTCCATCACGGTCATGCCAGCAATGGTTTCCAAAATCTCTTCTGTTGAAACGGCCATGCAATAACTCCTGGTAAAAGATAAACATTATGCAATTAGGGCGGAAAGGCTCAAGCCGCCGCCTGTTGCCGGCGAATCGCTTCAAGCGTACGCACCAGCTTGCCAGGCACCTCGTTAAGGGTGCGCGCCAGCTTGTCGAGCGGCGCCCGCAGGCAAGCCAGTAACAGACTGATAGCCTGTTCCTTGGTGGGCATATTGGCCAGCCGGTCCAACTCCGTTGCCGGCAATACCCGGCTGCCGATGGCGAGCGCCTTGACGATCAGCTTGTCGTTGCCGGGTTCCTTGATAAAATCTTTGAGGACCCGCGCCGCCGAACCTGGGTCTTCCTGCGAAAACGCCAGAATCAGCGGACCCACCAGACTATCCTGCAGGCATTCGAAGTCGGTACCTTGCAAGGCGCGCCGGGCGAGGGTATTTTTTACCACCCGCAGGTAAACCCCATTTTTCCGGGCCATGACCCGCAGCGCTGTCAATCGCGTCACGCTCAAACCCCGGTATTCCGAGGCGACGACCGCATGCGCGCTGGCAGCCACTTTGGCGACTTCGGCAACGACGGACTGTTTCTCTGCCAGATTCAAGCTCATTGAAAACCACCTCCTGGAGCAGGCCGGGCAGTCAGGTTATGCCTGCGGCCTGCCAACTGTAGGACCCCATCAACCCTAAGGGTTGAACTCGATTAACGGCAGCCTTTACCAGGAAATTCCGGAAAGAGCAGTGCCGTCTGCGCAGGCCGCCGACAGCGATTGCCGACGCTTAAGCCTAAGCACCTGCGGTCTTGGACGGTCGCCGGCTATGCCGGCCGCCCGTGTTGCCTGCCTGTAAGGGCAGACTTTATTCGTTGACATCTTCCCGCCTTAAGCCGGTGGCGAACCCGGCTGGCGGCTAAAACGATAAGGTGGATTGGTCCACCGGCAAGCCAGGACCCATGGTGGTGGACAAGGTCACCTTGCGCATATAGATTCCTTTGGAGGTGGCCGGTTTAGCCTTTTTCAAATCCCCCAGCAAGGCTTGCAGGTTATCCTGCAACTGGTTCGGCTCGAAGTTGACCTTGCCGATACTGCAATGGATGATGCCGGCCTTATCGGTACGGTAGCGCACCTGCCCGGCCTTGGCGTTCCTGACCGCCGTAGCCACATCGGCAGTGACCGTGCCTACCTTCGGATTGGGCATCAGGCCACGCGGCCCCAGGATCTGGCCCAACTGGCCGACCACACGCATGGTATCGGGACTGGCGATGACCACGTCGAAATTCAATTCTCCGGCCTTGACCGCCGCCGCCAGATCTTCGAGCCCGACCAAATCCGCGCCGGCCTCTTTGGCAGCCTCGACGTTGGCGCCCTGGGCGAATACCGCCACCCGCACGCTCTTGCCGGTGCCATGCGGCAGTACGGTGGAGCCTCTGACCACCTGATCGGATTTGCGGGGATCGACTCCCAGGTTGACCGCCACCTCGACGGCTTCGACAAATTTGGCGGTGGCGACCTGTTTCAGCAATCCCAACGCCTCGTCAATCGGGTAAATCTTGCCGGGAGTCAGCTTGGCGCGAATCGCCTGTTCCCGTTTGGATAACCTGGCCATCTTACAAGCCCTCCACCTTCAGACCCATGGAACGGGCGCTGCCCGCGATGGTGCGGACGGCGGCATCCAGATTGGCCGCGGTCAGATCGGGCTCTTTCTGCCGGGCGATATCCTCCAACTGTTGCCGCGTGACCGTGCCGACTTTCTGGGAGTGGGGCGTTGCACTGCCTTTGTCGATGCCCGCCGCCTTTTTCAGCAGCACCGCCGCCGGCGGTGTTTTCAGGATAAAGGTGAAGCTGCGGTCGCTGTAGACCGTAATCACCACGGGAATCGGCAGCCCTTGCTCCAACTGCTGGGTCTGGGCGTTGAACGCCTTGCAAAACTCCATGATATTGACCCCGTGCTGCCCCAGGGCCGGACCCACCGGCGGACTGGGATTGGCCTTGCCGGCCGCTACCTGCAATTTGACATAAGCGTTTACTTTTTTAGCCATTGCTATCTCCTGGTGGGTACAAGCGCCTGACGGCTCCCCAACCTCCTGACCACATTGGATACTCTTTATAAAAGAGTGGAAACTATTGCTTCACTTGCTTCCCTGGCGGTTAGCGTTCATGCCCCTCCCCCCAACCCCCTCCCACAAGGGGAGGGGGAATAGGTTAAGCTGCTGTTTTGCAACAACTCCCTCCCCCCTTGTGGGGGAGGGTCGGGGAGAGGGGTCTGAACGGTTACCCCTGGCGGTCTACCCCTGCTTGCTTATTAAGGGAAGCGAAGCAGTATCAGGCTTTTTCAACCTGACTGAATTCCAATTCGACCGGAGTCGAGCGGCCGAAGATCAGCACCGCAACCCGTAACCGGTTCTTTTCATAATTCACCTCTTCGACCACACCGTTGAAGTCGTTGAAGGGGCCTTCCCTGACACGCACCACCTCACCCGGTTCATACAACACTTTCGGCCTGGGTTTATCCACGCCCTCCTGAATGCGCTGCATGATGTTTTGTGCTTCTTTGTCCGATAGGGGCGCGGGCTTGTCGCTGGAGCCGCCGATGAAACCGAGCACTTTGGGCACATTCTTGACCAGATGCCAGGTGGTCTCGTCCATTTCCATCTGCACCAGCACATAGCCGGGAAAGAATTTGCGCTCGCTCTTGCGCTTTTGCCCATCCCGCATTTCGACCACTTCCTCGGTCGGCACGAGAATGTGACCAAATTTATCCTGCATGCCTTCGCGGGCAACATGTTCCTGCAGCAGGCGTTTCACCTGGTGCTCGAACCCGGAATAAACCTGCGCCACATACCACCGCATCGCCATTACGCCGTCACCCGTGACCCGTCAACAGCCGCACCAACCAAATCAACAGTACATCGAGCAACCACAAAAAGATCCCCATCAGAACCACCATCACCAGAATAGCGCCGGTCGTCTGCAAGGTCTCGGTACGGGTCGGCCAGACGACCTTGCGCAATTCCATTCGCGCTTCCTTCATGAATTCCAGTATATTGCCGCCCAGTTCGGTGGTGGCGGCAATGGCGACGGCCGCGCCGCTGGCGGCCAGCAGGCCGATGACCCGCACCAAAGTCGAATAATGTGCAAAATAATAAAATGCCGCTACGGCCAGCAGAAAAATCGAAAGGGCGGCGGCGAGTTTAAAGGTATCGGCTCTGGAAACCGGGATATCGGTTTTAAAATTCATCTTGCAGCTTGTTATACCGCTTGATAGCAGGGTAAAAGAAGATCGATGCCTATCGCCGGATGGCAAGGTTCTGGATGAAGGTGGCAGGCCAGGAGGGTCTCGAACCCCCAACCTGCGGTTTTGGAGACCGCTGCTCTGCCAATTGAGCTACTGGCCTAAAACTGGAAATTCCAGGGGCGAGGTCACAGCCTGCCCCTGCCGACTATAGCAATCTTCACTCGATGATCTTGGCGACGACGCCGGCGCCGACCGTCCGGCCGCCTTCGCGAATCGCGAACCGCACCCCTTCTTCCATCGCAATCGGCGCAATCAGACTGACCTCCATCTTGATGTTGTCTCCCGGCATCACCATTTCCACCCCTTCCGGCAGGTCCACCGATCCCGTCACGTCCGTG
>CAIMUS010000300.1 GCA_903844665.1 uncultured Pseudomonadota bacterium | reverse complement strand
GAATATATTAAATTATTCGGATAATAAAGCGCAAACATGTGCGGAGGTTCATGATGCCAAATTGAGAATTCAAAAGCTGCCTATCTTCAGTATTTGATTAACAATCAATGAGTTGGAGGATAATCGGACTGAACCAGCGCCCTGGCCTGGCCTTTACCAGCGCGGCTGGACGAACTGGCTCCCACCCATCTTCAGGCTCCCAGCGGTTCCCGGCTGCGGCTGCGCTATACACCGGGCGAAGCACCCGTGCTGGCGGTGAAACTGCAGGAGTTGTTCGGTCTGGCGGAAACGCCCCGGATTGCCGACGGGCGGGCGCCGGTGACCTTACACCTGCTCTCCCCCGCCCAGCGACCGATCCAGGTGACTCAGGATTTGCGCAGCTTTTGGGAAAACACCTACACCGAGGTCAGAAAGGAACTCAAGGGTCGCTATCCCAAGCACCCCTGGCCGGACGATCCCTGGTCCGCCACCCCGACCCGCCGCGCCAAAGTGGCAGCGCCGTCCCGGCGCTGAAAAGTGGCAGCGCCGTCCCGGCGCTGAAAACCTCATGACTGTACAACCGGTCCCGGCGGTTGCAGGCTGTCCAGCGGCCACCGCGCCGTGGCCCGGATCGCCAGATCGTCGCATTGGCCGGCCAGCAGGCGGCGGTACCCGGCATAGGCGATCATCGCGCCGTTATCGGTGCAAAACTCGGGTCGGGGAAAATAGGCCCGTCCGCCCTCGGCTACCGCCAGTTCCCGCAAGTGTTCCCGCAACCGCCGGTTGGCCCCCACCCCGCCGGCGACCACCAACCGGCCAATGCCGGTCTGCCGCAAGGCGCGGCGGCATTTAATCACCAGGGTATCCACCACGGCGTCTTCGAAAGCGCGGGCCACGGCGGCGGCGTTGTCCGGCGAGGGTTCCAGACTGCGCCAAGTATTCAACGCAAAGGTCTTAAGACCGCTGAAGCTGAAATCCAGACCGGGTCGCTCGGTCATCGGGCGGGGAAATCGCAACCGGTCGGGGTTGCCCTGTTCGGCCAGGCGAGCCAGCGCCGGACCGCCGGGATAGGGCAGGTTCAGTAATTTGGCGGTCTTGTCGAAGGCTTCGCCGGCGGCGTCATCCACCGATTCACCCAGAATCCGATACTCGCCCACTCCACCGACCCACACCAGCAGGGTATGGCCGCCGGACACCAGCAGCGCGATAAAGGGGAAGGCCGGCGGCTCGGCATCCAGCAGCGGCGCCAGCAGATGTCCTTCCAGGTGATGCACGGCCACCGCCGGCACCCCCCAGGCCCAGGCCAGACTGCGTCCCAACGCCGCACCCACCAGCAGGGCGCCGATCAGACCGGGACCGGCGGTATAGGCCACCCCGTCCACGGCGCCGGCGTCGATGCCGGCCTGCCGGAACAGTTCCCGCAGTAAGGGTATGGCCTTGCGCACATGATCGCGGGAGGCCAGCTCCGGCACCACGCCGCCATAGTCGGCGTGCAGTTCCACCTGACTGTACAGCACATGAGCCAACAGGCCGCAGTCGCCGTCGTAGAGGGCAAGGCCGGTTTCATCGCAGGAAGTTTCGATACCGAGTACTAACATGAAAGTATCCGCCTCTGTTCGGGTGTAATATCTCTCTAACTGAAGTGCGTTCATAAATCAACGATTGATTGCATCGATCGAGTGCCCGGCATCGCCCGACGAGATTCCCCAGTTCACGGCGGCGTCTGTCGGGCACGTCCCATGCTCGACTTACAAGGCTTATATCCTTAGAAAAAAACTGGCTTCAATACCAGTTATGTACTATTCCTAAATATAGGTGGTAGTGCTCTAAAATTGTTGCTGCGTAACCGTTCAGCCCCCCACCCCAACCCTCCCCCACAAGGGGGGAGGGAGTTTTTTGCAAAACAGCAGCTTAACCTATTCCCCCTCCCCTTGTGGGAGGGGGTTAGGGGGAGGGGTGTGAACGCTTACGTTGCTGCACTTCTTTAACAGGTTGATTTAACTTTACTTGATGTGCTGTAACAACATTTTTATGACACTGCCCACCAACCTTAATTCCAGGACATTGCCATGCGTTTCTTCAACACTGCCGGACCGGTCGATTGCCACCGGCATTACTGCCTGCCGCCGCTGGAGCGTCTGTCTCTCAACCAGGTGCTGCCGCTGATCGAGCAGCAGAAATACTTCGTCCTGCATGCCCCCCGGCAGACTGGCAAAACCTCTTCCCTGCTGGCGTTAATGGATTATCTAAATACCCAGGGCCGGTACCGCTGTGTCTACGTCAATGTGGAAATAGCTCAGGCCGCCCGGGAAAATGTAGTTGAGGCGATACGCGCCATACTGGGAGAGTTGGGATCATGGGCCAGAATCACCTTGGGCGATACGTTCATCGACGGTTGCCGGAGCGAAATACTGACCCAGTATGGTCCCTTCGATGCCTTCAGCGAAGCACTAAGCCGCTGGTCGGCGCACGATCCCAAGCCGCTGATTCTCCTGATCGATGAGATCGACGCCCTGGTAGGCGATACCCTGATCGCCATACTGCGCCAGTTACGGGCCGGCTACGCCCGGCGTCCCCGCTATTTCCCGCAGAGTGTGGTTCTTTGCGGCGTGCGGGACGTGCGCGACTACCGGATTCACTCCGCCAGTGAGAAAACTGTCATTACCGGCGGCAGCGCCTTCAATGTCAAGGCCAAGTCGTTGCGGCTGGGGGATTTTTCCCAGGCGGAGGTGGAAGCGCTGTACCGCCAGCACACCGAGGAAACGGGACAGATCATCAGCCCCGAAGCGCTGGCGCGGCTCTGGGACTTGACCCAGGGACAGCCCTGGCTGGTCAATGCGCTGGGATACGAGACCTGTTTCGAGATGGAGGCGGGCCAGGATCGCAGGCGACCCATCACCGCGGAACTGGTGGAACAGGCCAAGGAAAACCTGATTCTGCGACGGGAGACGCATCTGGATCAAGAAGCTGTTTCGGCGGGAAGGGGCCAGCCACGGCCACCGGATCCAGGTATGGGGGATGTGAGCTGCCGCACTCCAGCAGGAGATCAATCTCATACTGATCGCTGGTGCGCAGGTAAGAGGCCCAGTGGGTAAACACCTGAGCGAGCCATAGCTGAAACTGCCTACCGTTCGCTTACAATGTGCTTACATGAAAAAAGGCCTACCGTCCTGAACGGCGGTAAGCCTTTGATTTATTGGTGGGCCCTGTAGGACTCGAACCTACGACTAAGGGATTATGAGTCCTAAGTCATTGAATAACCACAATAAACGGCAACACACAACTACAAGGCTATTCAATGACTTACCGGTTTACTGCTGTTGCTGACTGTTGCGGATTATCGCCGTTTTTTGGCTGGCAGTGTGCCGCCAGTGTGCCGCGAAGCAGGCTACAGGGATATTTTTGACCCTGGCTACTCCATGCCGCCCTGCTGGACAGCCTTCTCGTACCATTTGAACATCTCTGAGAAGAAGAACTTGCCAAAGCCGGAATCAGTTTGAGTCTTCGCCATAAAGCTCAGGAACTCGTCGGCGTTATCGAGGAACGCTTTATTGATGCTGTCCTCCAGCTTCTGGCGGCGCAGAAATTCGATGCTGCTGGTCTTGAAGGCGGCCCGTAGGCCCTCGTCGGCTTCCAGCTTCTGCTTGATGGCATTGACTACCCGGTCCGCTTCCTCGAAGGTGATACCATAATCCTCGTTCAGTTTTTGAACGATGACCTCGATCTTCTCCATATCCGACTCCTTGTCGCCATGGTGTCCGTCATCTGCTGAAGGCGCCAGCGTCCCGTCCTCCGCGGCCAGTACGATACTGCCGTTCTGCTCCTCCTGCACCCGGTACTTTTCCATGTCGATCATGGCGACAACTTCCAGCGGCAGGGTCTGTTTCTGGTAGGGTAGTTGCTTTAGCAGCAGCTTGGCGAACAGATAGAACTTCTCCAGGGCAGTGTCCACGAAGGTCATGATCTGGCTGATGAAGTTGTACTGCCGGACATAGCGGGCGAGTTCCTTGCGAAATCTGTCCTGATTCCCGGCGCTCTGCGGCTGGTAGCCGGTTTCGATGAGACGCTGGAAAAAGGGCTGCAACTTGTCGGCAGTCGCCTTTTTCACCACGAACAGATCGACGAATTCCGCCACATCTTCGGCTGTGAAGACGTGCATCTGCTCCAGCGTGTAGTTAAGGTTGTAGAGCTTGTTAGGGTCGGTGGCGCCTTCCAGTTCAGTACACTGGTAGTAATCCTGAAACGATGCCTGGATGCTTTCCTGGGTATTCACGAAATCCAGCACCAGCGTGTCAATCTTACCTGGCGCGGTGCGGTTGATCCGGCTCAGCGTCTGTACCGCCGCGACGCCGCCCAGCTTTTTGTCCACATACAGCGTATGCAGCAGCGGCTGGTCGAAGCCCGTCTGAAATTTGTTGGCCACTACCAGAATGCGTTGTTCCGGTTGCTTGAACGCCTCGGCAATGTCTCCGGCGCCGGGCGGGTTCATGCTCTCCTCAGTGTGTTTCTGCTCATTGATTGTCACCGTGCCGGTAAAGGCCACCAGCACGCCGAAATTAAGGTTCTGCTCGCGGATCACCTCGTCGAGCATCTGCTGGTAAAGCACCGCGTGGGCGCGGGAATGTGTCACCAGCATGGCTTTGGCCTGGCCGTTGATCTTGTGCGCAGTTTTGCGGGTGAAGTGATCGACGATGATGTGAGCCTTGCGCCGAATGGCGAATTCATGCTGGTCTACGTATTCCAACAGCAGTCGCCGCGCCTTCAATTCCTCGACCCGTTTCTCGCCGTCGGCCTGCTCGTTCTGAATCAACTCAAAGTAAGTCTTGTAGGTGGTGTAGTTTTGCAGCACGTCGAGGATAAAACCCTCTTCGATGGCTTGGCGCATGGTGTACAGGTGAAACGGGCGGAAGCCCTGCTTGACGGCTGGATCGGGCTGGCCGAATAACTCCAGTGTTTTCTGCTTGGGCGTTGCGGTAAAGGCAAAGAAGGACAGATGCGGCAGCCGCTGCCGGGCTTTTTGAATTTTCTCCAGTTCCACCTCGATGGGGTCCGTCTCGTCCTCTTCATCCTTGTCCAGAACCTGTCTGAGTTGCTCCTCGCTGGTCAACACCAGCTTTAAATCCTTGACGTTCTCACCGCTCTGCGAACTGTGAGCTTCATCCACGATCACGGCGAAGCGGCGGGCGAGTTTGGCAAGTTCGCCGATGAAACCGAATTTCTGCAAGGTGGTGATGATGATCTTGTCGCCGCGCTCCAGCGCTTTCACCAGTTGGCGGGTGTTGCGGTCGATCTTGCTCACCACCCCCTTGATCTTCTCGAATTGCTTGATGGTGCCCTGCAATTGTTTATCGAGCACCCGCCGGTCGGTGATGACCACGATGCTGTCGAAGACGGGTTGATCATCCGCCCCGCATAGATTGGCCAGTTGATGGGCCAGCCAGGCAATGCTGTTACTTTTGCCGGAACCGGCGCTGTGCTGGATAAGGTAGTTGTGGCCGCTGCCGTGCACTCTGGTGTGCGCCAGCAGTTTGCGCACGGCGGCGTATTGATGAAAGCGTGGGAAGATGAGTTTTTCCTTGCCGGTCTTCTCGTCCCGCCCGGCGTGCAGATAGTTCTGAATCAGTAGCAGCAGTGAATCCGCCCGCAGGATGCCGGTCTGAATCTCGCCGTCCTCGTCGGTAAAGTCATCCCACAAATAGGACGAGGCGAAGCGTCCGTAGATCAGCGGGTTATGGGTGTCGCGGTTGAAGGGCAGGAAAACCGTGTCTTTGCCCACCAGCCGGGTGACCATGTACACCGCGTCGTCGTCCACGGCGAAATGTACCAGACAGCGGTTCCAGAACGGCTCTTTGGGGTCGCGCCGCCGGTATTGGGCGATGGCGTGCTGGACATTCTGGCCGGTGAAGTGGTTTTTCAGTTCGAGGGAGACGATGGGCAAGCCGTTAAGACAGATCACCAGGTCCACCGATTGGTCGAGCGTTCTGGTGGAGAAATGCACCTGCCGCAGCACCGCGAAGCGATTGCTCTCATAGTGCGCCTGGTGTTCGGGATTACCGCCGCCGGCAGGTCGGAAATAGGCGAGTTGCAGATTGATGCCGTTGAAGGCGACGCCGTTGCGCAGCACTTCCAGGGTGCCGCGCTTCTGGATCAGCGCCGTTAAGTGCGCCGCCAGCGCTTCCTGTTCGCCGTCAGGGAATTGTTTGGTGAGTTTGGCCCATTCCTTGAGTTGAGTGTTCTGGATGAATGCGGCTGTCGTGGCTACATCGAGCAGGGTGACGGGGTCGAATGCCGTCGCCGGACGTTGGCAGTAGAGTGGACTGGCGCTGAGCGATTCGACGATGTAGGTTTCGGCGGTTTTTTCGCTGATTCTGTCGTTGGGTTTCGGCATGCGGTCAGCCTTTGAGGTTCAGAAGCAGCGCTGCGCTGGTTTGCTTCCTATTGGTTCTCTTTGTTTCTTTGTAACTGGCCAAAAATTATTAAAAATAATTAGCAATCAAATACTTATATATCAGGAGAAGCCATCTTTCTAAAGTATCGACGCACTGCTATTGTTTTTTTGGTAACAACTGTGGGCATTCGATCAACTTGTGTAACCGTAACCGTTCACCGGGGTCAACAAATTGTTGATTCTTCAAGTGATGATTTTTCAACCAACGATGACTGTGGTTGCTTAACCAATTGAAAAACTTAGACTTCATGATTAATCCCGGTGAACGGTTACGTGTAGCCTCCTCCCAATCAGCCAGCAGTTGCCGCTTGACCTGTTGCGCCGGCTCGGAGAGCGCTTCGTCCTCCTCGCGGGCGTATTCCCTCCACAGCATAAGCATTTGTTCCTTCAGTTCCGAGAATAACTCGGCGCGGGTCGTGGCGAACACATCCAGGCTCCACGGTGCATGCTCCAGGCAGAGGAATTGCTCGTCCTCCGTCAGGCTCGGCCAGAGGCTGATCGCGCGCCGGGGGCGCAGGCGAAAATCGTGGCCTTCGATCTCGTCCGGGATGAAGGGCGATAGCTCTAAATTCCGAGTCTGCTCTAAAGTAACTTGGTCTGAATCAGGTAAATTCGACATGGGAACGTTTTTACCAATGCAGTTAGTGGTTCATGGTGCACAAGATTCCGGGACAGTGCGTTGGCCGGTTACGCATTCGTGGATTAGGGAGGCACGGTATTCTTGGAGGAGGGCGATTTGGCGTTCGAGTGATGTGATAAAGACTTCAATTTTAGAATCCTCAGTGTGAATGAACTCTACTATTTTTTTCTGTTCTCCCGGCAGAGGGACAGCCACTATAATTTCGTGTAAATCCTTTCGATCTACACCTGGGACTGCTGACTTGGATGAGTGCGCTCCGTAATTGAGAGTCTGCATTACAAAAAAAACAAATCGAGACTCATTTCTATGAAAGTTCTTTACAAAAAGCGCCGTATTATGGGGCCAATAATCTGATTCCACATAGAACACGTTTCCTGTAGAACCATATCTGCCGGTTACAACGCCGGGACCTTCTACAGCCGAGTGATTATGGGTGGCAACAATTCCACCCGATGTTACCACTGGAAAATCTCCTTCGATTCTCTCATAATCTGGTAAATCATAACCACGTTGGAGCGTGGCGAACCACTTTAGTCGTTTTACTTCCCAATGCACCGGAATCTCCCCCAACCACGGAATACCGGAATCCCTCATCGGAGCATCAGGATTGAGACCACGGGTAACGGCCTGCTGAATCAGTGCTGCCCGTTGTTCGCGTAGCAGTTCGATCTGGCGTCGGCGCAGCCCGATCAGGCGGTCGATTTTAGCGGTCTGCTCGTCGAGGTAGGTGGCGATGTGGCGTTGCGCTATAACATTAGGTAAAAAAAGCCGAAAGTTCTTGAGCGCATAGGTGGAAAGTTCGACGAAGGTCGTTCCAAGACCGAGGCTTCGCAGTTTTTCGGCTGAATCCAGTGCAAGATAATAGGTAAACTCTTGCTGTAAATTTTCCAGTGATAGCCTTTAGATCAACTAGCCAAGGCCAAGATAGTATGAATGCCATTAATGTCTGAATCGTTGGCAGCCTCATTAGCAAACCAGAGCTCCCGCCACTTATTATTGAGCTCTGCCACCT
>CAIMUS010000299.1 GCA_903844665.1 uncultured Pseudomonadota bacterium | reverse complement strand
TCCGGCCAACAGGTTTCCTTCCGCATCGCGGCAGAGACTTCACAATGATAGAAAACCTTTAAAAATCATAATCTTGATAGATTTTCATCCAGATATCCCAGGATCTTGCCCGCTGCCGTGGCCGAAACGATGATCAAGGCCCAATCTGCAAACCCTTCAGGAGTTCAAGCGGCAATCCGCCCGGCGTCGGTGTGGCCTGGCCGTTTCGGATACCGTTCCTCAATCTTCCCCCATTGGGCAGTGCTGTTGCTGCTAGGGGCTGTGGTATGCTTCAGTTTGCTGTTCAGCAGCGCCCATGCCGACTGTGTGACTATGACTAAGTATTTTGGTCGTGTAAATTTTCCAGTGATGGGAATGTTTAGATACTACCTGTAGTGTTGTCCTTGCCCTTGCTACACAAAATAGCGTATCAACTTGTCTCCATCACTGAAAAATTTACACTAAGAGATGCTTTGAAGTATCTATAATGGCCTCTAAATATAGACATCAGGAGGCCATCATGCCCTGGAATATTGCACAAGCTAAACAGCGTTTCTCAGAAGTCATCAGACAAACCGCTGCAGAACCTCAGCGTATTTACAACCGGGGCCGTCTGGTGGCGGCCGTGATCGATGCGGAGGATTTCGAAGCTTTTCAAGCCTGGCGCCAGCGTCAAAGCGTTAAAACCGTGGGGGAAGCCTTTGCGGAGTTACGGGCGCTAGCCGCTGGTGACGAGAATCCGCTGCCGGTTCCCGAGCGTCGGGATCGTCCTAACGCCTTCCTGGAAGTGCTCGATGAACTATCTGATTGATACCAATGTCATCAGCGAACTGCTGCGGCCCATGCCAAACTCTGGTGCACTGGCGTGGGCGGCGGTGCAACCTATGGTTGGTATTTCCGCCGTCACTGTGGAGGAAGCCATCTACGGTCTAACCCGCAAGGCCAACCGTCGTCTGCTGGAGGGCTTTGAAGCCTTTGTTGCTGAGCAATGCCACGTTTTTCCGGTGACCGAGGTTATTGCCCGTTGCGCCGGAACTTTACGGGGCCAGTTTTCTCTGCGTGGCGTCGTCCGCGGTCAGCCTGATATGTTGATCGCCGCGACTGCCCAGGTTCATCAGCTTACCCTGGCGACCCGCAACACGAAGGACTTCGAGGGCTGTGGCATCGGTCTGTTGAACCCGTTCAGCGACATGGGATTATGACCCCTTATCCCAGGCGTCTGATCGAAGTCGATCTGCCCATCAAGCCAGCATAGCCCGGATGAAGCGGAGCGAGTGGAGCGCAATCCGGGATCACCCCGCTGAACTCCGGATTCCAGCTTCCGCTGCCGCCCGACCTGTAGCGCTGAGGGGGTAGCGGAGGTCCTCAATGTGTGGCTTAACCCTGTCGCAGCAATACCAGCGTTTCCACATGATAGGTTTGTGGAAAAAAATCATAGGGTATGACGCGCTCGACCCGATAACCGCTCCCGGCCAGACTCTCCAGATCGCGGCGCAGCGTGCCCGCGCTGCAGGAAAGATAGGCCAGCCGCGCCGGCCGCAGCCGGCCGACCACCCACTCCAGCACTTCCGGCTCCAGACCGGTGCGCGGCGGATTGACATACAATAGCCGCCGGCCCACCGTCCCGGCCTGGCTGTCCAGCCAGGCCTCGAGCTGCGGAATCCGGTCGGCGCATTTGCCCCTCAATAATAAAGCTTGCGGCGCATTATGCCGGGCGCACTCGACCGCCTCGCCGCCCAGTTCGACGCCCACGACGTTCGCCCCGCACTCGCTCCAGCGCGCCAGGCTGGCGCCGCTGCCGCTGTACAGATCGACCACGACATCCACAACGGTGGGCGTCAGAAAGGCTTCGGCCTCGGTCAACGCCCGCCGATACAGCGCCGGCAGCACCTGCTGGAAAGCCGTCGGCCCGTAAAGCAGGCCGTTGCCGTCAATCGAACGGGGTTGGCCCCATAGCAACCGCCAGCCGTTTTTGGCGAACATCCGCCGTCCCGCCGCCGGATGCAGATGCAACCACAGGCCTTCTATGCCGATCGCCGCCAGACTTTCCTTAAAACGTCCATCCATCCAGCCCAGTTCAGGCAGGGTGGCGGTTTTCAGCACCAGTGTCACCTGCGCCATGGCCTGGATAAAAAAGGCCATGGGAAACACCGGTCCCGGCGGTAGCGCCGTCGCCAGCAGTTCGAGCATCGCCCTGATCCGTTCCGAATGAATTGGGCATCGAGGAATCGCGATCAACTCCTTGCGCACCATCAGGCCGAATTGCCAGCGCCCCTCCCGCCAGCGGGCCGACAACCGTACCCGGTCACGATAGCGCCAGCGGTCTTCGCCCTGGACTGCCTGGATAGCGGCACACTGATCCCGCCAGGGGAACAACGCCTGTCGCAACCAATTTTCCTTCCGGGTTTCGCTCTCCAGCGCGCTGAAGAACCGATGGGCGCAACCAGGGCAGGACGCTTCGCAACCGGCCCGCAGGTCGGCCGAAGTCTCCGCCGGCGGCTTCACGCCAGCGGGTTCCAGGGCGCCGGCGGCAACTCGCTGCGGGCGAAATTGGCCGGCATCAGCACGGTATTGCGCGGCGGCGCGGTTGCATCGGCCTGGGGGTAATCCAGGGTATAATGCAGCCCCCGGCTTTCCTTGCGGGCCAGCGCACTGCGGATGATCAGATCGGCCACCATAGCCAGATTGC
>CAIMUS010000298.1 GCA_903844665.1 uncultured Pseudomonadota bacterium | reverse complement strand
GGCGAAGCGCGCCTTGAGCCGGAACAGCGTGCGCGGCAACGGGGCGTCCGGCTCCAGCGGCAGGAGGCGATCGAGCCAGGCTTGGATAGCGGTGGTGAGCAGCGCTTGGCTGTCGCCCAGCAGCACGGCGGCCAGGGCGGCGCAGTACCGCTCGGAGGGCGGCGTGGCGGTGGCGGATAAGGGAAGCGTTTTATCGCCCAGGACGGCGGTCAGATCGGGGATCTCATGCCGGTCGGGCGTTCCGGCATGGGCGAACGCCTCCAGTACCCATGCCAGTTTACGGGCCAGGGGGGCGGCCTCGGCCCAGGCAGCGGTCAGGAGTTGCTGTAGGGGGGCGGCCTCGCCGGTGGCGAACGCGCGCAGCGCCTGGTCCAGGGTAGGCTCAGGATGATGGTGCAGATTCCTGGCGATGACCAGCCGCTGGTGGTGTTGCTGCTTCCCCGTCCACGCATACAAGGCCGCGTGGGTTTTATCCTCCGCCGCAAACCGGTTTACCCAATCGGGCCAGCGGGTGGCGGCGAGAGGCACGGTCAGAGTGGCGGCATCGTCCCAGGGAGGATGGGATAGCCACTGGGCGACTGTGGTCGCCGGCTCCGCCGTCTGGCCGGCCAGCAGGATACCGAGTACCGCTTCGGCCGACGTGTCGAGCGCAGCGGGCAGATTGAGCAAGTCATGCAGCCGCCCGGCCAGCCATGTCGTCAGTTCCTCCTGCCCGCGTTGGATATCCCGCCACAGGCTCTGTGAAGTCCGGGGTGGGTTCGCCAGCCCGCTTTCATAAGCCGTCAAGCGCTGGTGGATACGGTGTGCGCTCCAGCCATGCCGCCAGCGCTGCCAGCGGGTCAGACCGGCCAGCGCCTGCCGGGTCGCCTGGATAAAGGCTTCCGGTTGCTCCGGCAATTCACCGTGGCGTGGCAGGCGCTTCAGATCCTGGCGAATCTGCGCCGCCAACCCGGATTGTCGTTCCCGCCAATCCGCAACTTGCGGCTCCAGACTCGCCTGATGTCGGAGCAGTTGCTTGAACAGGGATTGGAACCGGTCGTTGTTGTGGGCGTGATCGAGCAACAGGAGGGCTTCGGCGCAACGGATGAGCCTGTCCAATTCCGCCAGGCGAAGCCGGGGCAGAGCCGGGCCATGGCAGCGCAGCAGCCAGGTTTCCAGGGCATCCCGCCAGAGGGGGAGGACCTGCGTTTCGGGCATCAGGGCAATGAGGTCCCGATCCCCTGAAAGATCAGCAACAGCCTGTGGAATCGAAGATCGGCCCCAGCTCCAGCGCAGGGCTTGATCGAGCAATTGGTAATGCCGCGCCAGGTTAAGGAGGTTGATATTTACGGCGTTGATACGGGCATTACTGAACAGCCGGAGCACGTGCTCGCACACACCAGCGGCGGTTTCGCCGGCGGCGAGGAAGGTCTCGGCGTGGGTCAACCCCTGGCGGTAGTAATCTGCCGCCGCTGCCCGGTCGCCCCGTTCGCCGGCATTGACTCCAGCGTTGTAATACAGCCGGAGCACGTGCTCGCGCACGCCGGCGGCGGTTTCCCCGGCGGCGAGGAAGGTCTCGGCGTGTTCCAGCCCCTGGCGGTAGTAATCTGCCGCCGCTTCCCGGTCGCCACGGTCGGCGGCAGTGACTCCAGCGTTGACATACAGCCGGAGCACCTCCTCGAGCACGCCGGCGGCGGTTTCCCCGACGGCGAGGAAGGTCTCGGCGTGTTCCAGCCCCTGGCGGTAGTAGGCCGCCGCGGCTTCCCGGTCGCCCCGTTCGCCCCGTTCGCCGGAATTGACTCCAGCGCCGACATACAGCCAGAGCACCTGCTCGCGCACGCCAGTGGCGGTTTCGCCGGCGGCGAGGAAGGTTTCGGCGTGGGCCAGCCCCTGGCGGTAGCGGTAGTAATCTGCCGCCGCTGCCCGGTCGCCACGCTCGGCGGCATAGAATCCGGCACAATAATACAGCCGGAGCACCTCCTCACGCACGCCAGCGGCGGTTTCGCCGGCGGCGAGGAAGGTTTCGGCGTGGGCCTGCCCCTGGCGGTAAAAGCTGATTAACGCTTGTAGGTTGCCGAGGTGATAGGCATTGATTACGGCGTTGCCATACAGCCGGAGCACCCGCGCGCGCACGCCGGCGGCGGTTTCACCGGCGGCGAGGAAATCCTCGGCATAAACCAAGCCCTGCCGCAAAAATTCAGCTACAGTTTGCTGATCACCCAGGTAATGGGCTTCAAATCCAGCATAGCGGTACAGCCAGAGCAAGTTCTCGCGTAATCGAGACAACTCGTCCAGCGCCACCTCAGGAAATACGCCAGTCGTCCATACCTGCCACAGCGCGGCAAGATGATCGACTTGGGATTCCCCGGCAATTTCCTGCCAACCATTCCGCGCCAGCAGATCCGGTTGCAGCAACGGCGGCACTTCCCTGAATCGGGCGAGGTCATTCCGCACCTCGGCCCACAATGATTCCAGGGCTGCCAAGTACGCCTGGAAAGCGTCTTCCAAGGCGGTAACGTCACGCGGGTCAGTCGGCTGGCGTGGGCACTGGTCCAGCAGCGTCTCCAGCTCCTGACGAGCAGCCAGAGTCCGCTGCAAGGCCGACAACTCTATAGGAAACGACGGCGGCTTACTTTTCATAAATCGGTCCGGGTGGTAGCAGATCGACATAAAGATGATTGCTCTCAGCCTCCCAACGGTAGCGCAACACCGGCACATCGGCAGCCTGCACCTGGGCCTTCGTCAACGCACAGGCTTGCAGTCTCAGACCTTGCGTGCTGTTCAAATCGCCGTTCCAGTCGATCCAGTCATATTGAACCGCTCGGTGCTCACCGCTGACCGTGACCGAAACCTGAGGAGGATATTGAGGTATTTGCCGCCGCCAGCGCAAGGCCAGCTTCACATCGGTGTCTGCCACCGTCAGGGTGATTGCCGCCACTGCCACATCCGCCTGCTCCAGGGCCTGCTCCAGGGCGTCACGAGCGGAGTCGAACAGGGTGGCCGGAGTATAACCGCGCCGCAAGGTCTCCAGACCGTCGCGCGTCAGCATCAGGAAGGTATGGACGCCCTCCCGCACCTGATCGATACCCCGGACAAGCGACTGCACCACGGTCGGTGGCCTGGATCCTATGGCCGCCAGGGTCTGCCGCAAGCGGCGGTGGGCCGCCGGAACATCGAGCCCCGCCGCCGCCAATTCGGCCCGCAGTGCTTCCGGCGAAAGCGCCTCCATCTCGGCGATCTCGGCCTCGATATCGGCTTCCCTATGGGCCGTGAGACGGTTCAGCAAAACTGCGGCTTCCGGCGGCAAGACAGGCAATTTCTTGGGATTCAAATTCGACATGGCGACCTCGTATTCTTCAAGTGTTGTGTTGATAAAAATCCAAAACCAGGTTGCGGATTTCCTCGATAAGCTGGGTAACCCTGGCGTTGCACAGCCCCAATTCGCGGGCAACCTCGGTGTGGCTATATCCCTTCAGCTTTAACTCCAGGACGCGGCTATGTCGCGGCCGGTCGCTCAGGACCGACCGCAACCGATGTTCCAGATCCCGTCCGATCGCTATATTCTCGGGAGAAAGACGCCGGAGCGGATGATCCTCTCTATTCAAATCCCCGCCGCCATTCACGGCCGACTCGCCGGCATTGAGCGTATCGGTTTCTTCCTCGTCAGCCGGATCATCCGCATAGCGGAGCAGCGGCTGGTTTTGCCATGCTTCCCAAGCGTGGGAGGCGATACTGTCGATCGTGTTGTAAATCCACACCAGGCGTTTGTCGAACGCACTATCGGGAGGCGCTTTACGACGACCATCGATGTGCCGCAGAAAAGCCTCATTGACGAGGTCTGCGGGCGATGGACCGCCGTAGCGTTCCAGCCAGCCATGATGCTTACTGGCGTAATGCAGCAAGCGCGTCAGATCGTTTTCGGACAACTGTTGCAGCCATTTCAAGAAAAGCGACATCGGTATGCCTCCGGGCATCGATGACTGTGCCAAAGCGGACCAGCCTTCATACCACCTACCTCCTACCTGTTGTTACACCTGTTAATAGTGTATGCCGGCCTGCCGGCGAAAATTTCAGTCGCCGCCGCAGGAACCTGGATTGCGCTTCGCCAACTCCGCTCCATCCAGGCTACGCCGGCTGAAAAAAACGCTGCTGCTGCGGCAAAGAAGAAGTGTAACCGTGCCCGATAACACGCGGGCCTATATACCCGCAGGAGACCGCAATGAGCAGCGATTTTGCTTCCCTGATGATCCAACTTGAAACTAATATTGCCACCGTACTCATTATCTCTACGGTAGTAATAGGCGGTATCCTGATGATTATCTACATCGTCAGATGCTGCAAATATAAGGTCGAAATTGAAGAGTCCACCGTCGTCCATTGCTTTCTTATGGCCGCCGGCATCATCGGTGGAATACTGCTGACAGTGACCGTAAGCCTGGGGGCTGTCATTCCGGAGCTCGCCGATCTACGGCATACAGTACATGAATTCGATATCTATATCCTTATTGGCGCG
>CAIMUS010000297.1 GCA_903844665.1 uncultured Pseudomonadota bacterium | reverse complement strand
TGTGATGCAACTGGGTGAAGAGTTGATCGATGCGGTGCTGGAAGCAACCCCCGCTGACAAGGCCATGAAACACTTCACGGTCGAAGAGCGTCTGGCTGGCCTCGACCCCAAGGAGCGTCTGGCCGGCCTTGACCTTAAGGAGCGTCTGGCCGGCCTCGACCTTAAGGAGCGTCTGGCCGGCCTCGACCCCAAGGAGCGTCTGGCCGGCCTTGACCTTAAGGAGCGTCTGGCCGGTCTGACGCCTGACCAGATTCGCCGCTATCTGGAACAGCTTGAAGAGTCCAATCCACAATAAGGCTGTCCCATTCAGGTCTCAACATAGACGCGGTTTAAAATATCTCATGGCCAATCCACCCCCTATCCGCTGGCATCGTCTGCTGGGCGCCCTGTTGGACGCGGTGCTGAGCCCCATCGGGATCATGTCATTTCCAACTTGTAGCGTGTGCTCTGCTGCATCGACAGCTTGGCTGGTGTTATCGGATTTGCGGCCATGATCATCATTTCGGCCAGCCGGAGGAACCTGGATTACGCTTCGCAAGCTCCGCTCCATCCAGGCTACGCCGGCTGAAAACCGGGGCGGCGGGGGTCTGTCAGTGCAGTAGCGTTTTCTTACCATACTACCGGACACGCGGTCTTCCGCATCCGGCGGTTGAACCCGGCGGCTATTACAACTTAAGCGGATAGCAACCACCCTTGCGGGTTGTGCCACTGCAGCAATGCCTGGAAGCTGCGGAGATTGCCGCCACGCAGAAAATCTTCAAAGGTGGTCTGGGAAACCTTGAGGTAACGCCAAACTTCCCCGATCTCACCACTGATCTCCTCACACCAGCGCCGCATATGCGCCGCTTTCGCATCGGTATCATCGAATTCCCTGCCTTTGGTTTCTATTATCCAGTGTACGTGTGACTGCGCCGTGACTTGCACGGCTACAAAATCCGGGTAATACAGCTTGATGGCGCCGTTTCTGGACAAGTATTGCACATGGAAATGGGTGAACCACTCCGCCAGGGCGGCGAAGCGTTCGATATCATCGCAACGGTCCAGATAATCGGCGAAGTGGGCTTCGAAAGCGTTGTAACAAGGAACGACATTGAAGATAGTCTTGGCCGCCGGCGTGATCATGCGCCGCCACAGGAAAGGCTGGGTATCGGCAAGCCGGTAGGGCGCGCCGCTGAGTTTGACCGGCATGCTCTCCACTGTGAGTTCCGCGATGCGACGGGCGAACAAAGCGGCGACGGCATCCAGCAACCCCGTGTGATTCAACACCCGCCGCACCGCCGTGGTGTCCGGCTCCACCACGCCGCCGAAACAGCGTTTGTGAACATAGTCGCGGACCTTGGGGTAAAGTTGCGCGAAGCAGCCGGTCAAGCCGGCCCGTTTCTCCACCCGTTGGGTAAGAGAAGACAGCAGATTCTCCACCAGCGGCACGTTATCGGCGTTGAATTCGATTTCATCGGAGCCGACTTTGATATCCACTGTGCCGTGGATCAGTTCCACTTGATTTCTGACCTCGCCGTCCAGGTCCTGGACTGTTCTCAACGGTGGCAAAGCCAGCGGATCCAGCGCCGTCAGATTACGGTAATTGCGCTGGTACAGAGGCGTGCCGCACGGAATGGCGATGTCCAGGTGACCCCGGTCTTCACGTGGGAAAATCTGGACTCCCGGCCGGGGTGGCTGGCTGACGGTGCGGATACCCACTCCCTCTTTTTCAAGTTCGCGGATGAAATTTTCGAAGGCGTTGGTGCCGATCAGTTCCAGTATCTGGTTGTTGTCTCGCGGCACCTTACGCATCAAGCGCAAGCCTCTGCCGATAGCCTGTTCCGGCAAGATGTTGGCCTTGGCGGTAAAGGGCCGCAGTCCCAGGATGACCGAGACATTGCGCACGTCCCAACCCTCCCGCAGCATCAACACCGAGACGATAGCCCTGATCCGCGACTTACCGCGGTCCACCGCCCGCGCCGCTTTGCGGGCGATGTCCAGGTCTTTCTGGGTGATGTCGCCGTTGCCCTTGGTGTGGATGACCAGCACCCGATCCTTATCCTTGAACTCCTTTTCCCGGCGCAGACGCTCGGCGATGGAATCGGCGTCTTTGGTGTTTTCCGCCATAACGAACAGCAGCGGCTTTTCTCCCACCGCGCCGTAGTCCTTGACGTGCTGCCGCCAGCGCTCGACGGCGATGGTGATCCATTCGTTATAGGCGTCACCGGCTTCCTCGTGGGCGTATTTGTCGGGATCGGCCTTGGAGGACTGGTGGATGATCAACGGGGTTTTGATGATGCGGTCCTCCACCGCTTGAGCCAGCGGGTAATCCACCACGGTCCACGGAAAAAAGGTGCCATTCTGGTTCTTGGGCGTGGCGGAGAAATCCAGCCACAGGGTAAGTCCCTGCCGCCCTTTACTCTTCAGGTTGGCGTGCAAGCTGAGCAGCGTCTTGTGCCAGACCAGAGCTTCGTCATGAACGTGATGGGCTTCATCGTTAAGCACTAACAGATCATCCAGCCGCCTGACCCGCTCCAGCAGGGCAGTGGCATTGTCCAGGTTGGTTTTGGGAGCGTTGCCCAACAGGGCGGCGATAGGATTGATCGGCGCCGGCGGGGAACCGTTGTCCTCGTAGATTTGCTGAATATTGGTCAGGAACAGGTTGCCGGTGGGGCCCGGTTCACGGGCGTCGCCACGCAGCAGGATTTGCAGCGCGAATTCGTTTTGCCACTCCGGCGGTATGATCGGCAGGGTGTGGTAGATGGCGCCGGCGGCGAAATCCTCCCGCAGGCGCTCGTAGACGATCACGTTGGGGGCGACGATCAGGAAGTTGCCCGCCAGGTCGCTGCCGGGTTCCAGACGGTGGTGCAACCAGCTCCAGGCGATAAGCAGGGCCATGACCAGCGTCTTGCCGCTGCCGGTGGCCATTTTGACGGCATACCGGGGCAATCCCTCGGGTGGCAGATCCTGTTCGGCCTCTTTGCCGATTTCAGGAATGTAGCGGCGAAACTTGCGGCTGCCCTGGGTGGAGGTCCAGATTTCCAGTTCCAACAGATCCGGGGCGGTGAAGTAGGTACGCACCAGATCCGCCGCATCCCGGCGTCGCGCCACTTCGTACAGATAGACAGCGGTTTCCACCGCTTCCTGCTGACAAAAGTAGTAGCGGAACACCTCGCCGGACGGGAGCGGATGATCTTCGTCGAACCAGTACTGTAGCAAGCGTCGGCTGGTGTCGCTGAGGTCGGGATAAGACGCTTCCCGCCAGGCGTCCACCGCCTGCCGGATCTGATTGACCAGCAGGGTTTTGCTATCCCGCCGTCCCGATACTTCGGTCCAGGCATCCGGCCCGGTTTTTTCCAGGTGGCTGGTAGGGCAGGTATAAGGATCGCGGTCCTGGATTTCAGGCAGTTCCAGTTCCAGGACGTTGGGGTGGTCGTTCATGGGCAATGGCCTTCCTGGATATCTGGAGTTTCAATATCTGGAATTTCTTCGGGTGGAATCCAAACAACGTGGCCGTCCCGCCAAATTGCGATAGGGTTACCTGCCCTTTTGTGCTGCCTCAGAGCTTGCCTGACAGCTTGGCATAAGGTTTTATCCAACAAGCTTTTGTCATTCAGTAGCTTGGAAATATCAGGCGGGGTCTGTTGTTTCATCGATATTGCTCCATTAAGTTATTCCAGTACGATCAGATGTAAACGTATTGCAGCCACCTCTATGCCACCTCCCATAAGAGCAACCGGCTGGTGTCATTGCCGAAGATGTCAACCACCTTAATGAGCACCTGATAGCGGCCCGGTTGGGTGTATTCATGGGGCGCGCTTTCCAGTTCCAGCTTGCGATTCTGGCGGGTGCGGTAGTTCTGCCACTGGTTCATGAAGGTATCGTGCCGGAAGTCCCAGTCCACCGCCCAGTAGTCGATGTAATCGGACCATTTGCGGATGTTGGCGCGCACTTCGTCGGGAATCAGATCGGTGTCGGGCATGACGAAATCCTTGAGCGCCACTTTAATTTTGCTATTTCGCCGGGATGTGTCCAGAGTCATGATGTCCGCATCCAGCCAGGCCAGATCGAAAAAGCGGATGTCGCCGCATTCGACGGCGCGTTTCTCCATGACTTCGCGGGGAATGTTGAGCAGCCGCAGGCGGATGCCGTATTCACGGCGGGCCTGCTGGGTCAACGGATCGTACAGGCCCATTTCCCATTCCCATCCCAATACGTGCAGTTCCTGCTGGCCCAAAGCGGCGCATTCGGTCAGCGCCTCGTTGATTTCATTGATGGTCACCGGGGCGTCCACGGCGCCCACGTGCACCAGCGCAGGCCCTTTGCGACCGTGAATGTGTGCGCCCTGCACGGGTTGGGCGTGATACAGGTCGAGGATGAAGCGCACATACGCCGCCAGCGCCACCCGATCGGGTTCGGCGGGCCGCTCGTCACCGAAGGTTACGCCCTGCCAGTATTTGCGCTCGTATTTGCCCAGGTTGAGGATTTCGAAAGGCTTGCAGTCGGGAATGTCCAGCAGGCGCTTGCGGGTGGTGTGGATGGCGAAGCGGCCCAGATCGCAGCCGATCCAGCGGCGGTTATTACGCTCGGCGGCGACCAGTGAAGTACCTGAACCGACGAAGCAATCCAAAACGAGATCTCCAGGATTGGAGGCAACAGCAAGAATTCGCTCAATCAAATCAACAGGTTTTTGGGTCTCATAATGAACCCACTCGGCTTTATTAGCGGGCTGAAGGCAACGGATGCGCCAGATTGTATCTAACGTCCTAGTAGTTTTTTCTTGATAAATGACTTTACCTTCTTCATCTCTGGCATTAATCATTTTTCCATTTACTTTGACACGCTTAAGCTGTTTAACAGGTTCATCACGGTTTTCTGTCAAAGGGTTGTATGTATAAGATGAAGACTTTGATTTAACATAGTACAAAATTTGGTCATGCGCTTTAGGAAGTAGTTTTTTTCTACTATCATGAATTTTGTTATAGTAATACCAGGTGATTTCGTTCTGGAAATTATCCTTCCCAAAAATTTCATCCATTAAGATTTTGACATAAGGTCCAACATGAACATCGAGATGAACGAAAATTGAACCAGTTTCAGCCAATAAGTTTCTCAATAACTCAAGCCTTGATGCCATCATACCAAGGTAAGATTGCAATCCACTGCCCCATGTGTCTCGATAGGCTTTTTCTTCCAAGATGGATGGTTCTTTACCGGATAATGGATCATCGTCATCACCAACCACCACTTTAAAGGAAAAATCTGAGCCAGTGCCATAAGGCGGATCGATATAGATTAAATCCACTTTACCGGCAAATTCCTCCAGCAAACTCGCCATCACTAGCAGGTTATCGCCCCAGATAAGCTTATTGCGCCACTCGCTTTGTTCCTGGGGTTTGGAGAAATTGAACAACTCCAAGGTCCTGCCCGGCTCGCGGGTGGCGCGGCCTTCGCGGATGGTTTCCACCACCTGAAACGGCAACGCCACTCCCCGGTTCTCCAGCCGGTTGCCGTTCTCATCGTACTTACCGGGCCAGATCAGTTCGGGTTTGATGATGTTGAGGTTGGGCACTTTAAACACTCACAAATTCTGCTCGATAGCTAAAAGGATTCACAGGGCCAGGGTCTTCCGCAATGCTACGTCAACTTGCTCCATTGCCACAAAATGTCCGATAACCTTATCCACCTCTCGTCCTAAAACAGTCGCTAAGTTATCCGTAACAATGACGGAATCCGTTAGCAATCCCATTTCCCGGCCGATAGAACTGTCTTTAGTGACTTTCACACGGGTTGGACCTGAGCGTTCAAGATTAGAGGTAATCATCGCTACAATCCTTTGATTAAGTCCTGTTTCTAGGTCATCAGCTTGAACCACTAACGCAGGGCGCTTTTTATAGGTCCTGAGATCGGAATTTGGAAATCGAACAAGAATTACATTTCCACGTTTAAAGAGCATCGTAGCCCTCCATACCAGGCGCATTCCAATCTTCTTCAAACGGTTTCAAGCGTAAATAAGTCTCCAGTGTTTCTACGGCAGTCCAGTGTAAATCACGTATATCCAATCCACCCTTATATTTGGTAGTACTCGTTAAATCCGTAACAGTTGTAACTGGTGTTTTTATTGCAGAAGCTACAGGAATGTTTAATATGGGCACAGGCCCATATTTTATCCATAGTTTACTCCAATCTGATGGAAGTGGGCTCACAGTAGAGAAATCTTCATGCCAATTACCTGAAAATGGACTAATGAAGAGTTCACCACTACCTTGAAGAGACACTGTGCTTGAACTACTCATCACTAAACCCCCTCTTCAGATCACCTTCTATAAGCTTGAAGAACCAATCGTCCGTAATATCATGGGCAGCATCAATCCAGGCGGAAAATTCAGTCGGCATTATCGGTAGATCTCCACCGCTGGATTGCACCATTTCTTCCCACAAAAGTATAGGTTTCTCATCTTTCATACCGGTAGCAAATCGGACAGTTACAAGGCCTTTAGGTCTTTCACACTCGAAAGACACTTGCCAGTTGAAGTGCCTTGGTAAAGGGCGAACATTGCTGTTGATGAACAAGGTTTCAGGCAGAAAAGCAGAAACCCCCATCTTTTCCTTGAGGAAGATACAAACATCTTCATTTGTATAATCGAACTCAACAGCATCGACGTACCGAAGCAAAAGGCTTTCAATCGTGAGCTCACTTGGTTTTGGGTGCGATGCAAATAGCTTATCAACGGCGGATAGGCTCCTGGTGCGAAAGTCATCCCAGGTATACTTTTGGGTATCATTTAATGTCAGAATACCTGGCCCGATTTGAAGTAACGGCCATTCATTCGCAGCATGACGAAACCTATGCTGAACCATGTAACCAGCAATTTCATCAGGCATCGTCGCTGTTGGAAGCTGTTCATGCTCAGGATACTCCTCGCTGACCCTGTCATACAGGCGACCCAGTAGAAGCTTGTAGTGAGGATCAAGTTGGAGGTTAGGAACGGACGATTGCAACTTCCATTTCACCTCAAGAATGGCTTCGACTAAGGGCTTATTTTTGAGATTTTTGCTTGACATTCATGCATTCCTTCTAAAGGGTGAAGAATACAATCCTGATTATTCGCATCTTGCATCAGGATTCACTCAGTATGATCAGGAAAATCATATATCCGACCTGCATACTCCCTGCATATCACATCCTTTGCATCGAGATAAACGTGATAGTCGGTTATCTCTTATCGCTCTCCCGGCAGTGATAACACGTTCTTCGGTCTTCAGAAGGAGGTTTTCATCGACCAGTTCACGAACCGTAGCGCCCGCCCCTTGATCCAGGTTATAGACTTCTACCAGATCGGCGGACCTGCCGGTAAGCTGTTGATAGCCCATTGCGTAGATATGCAACTGTTCCTGGCTGACATCCTCCTCCTGGGCACGGTCGGTGGATTTGAAGTCGATGATGATGACCTGACGGGTATCGGTACGGCGGATCAAATCGATACGGCCATGCACCACCACGCCGTTCGCCAGCTTTAGCTCGATAGTCTGTTCCGCGTATTCGATCTTGTCCAGGAGATGATTGTTTTCGTGCAGATACTTGCGCAATACCTGCTCAGCCTGCTGACGCATGTCATCGCGCAACTTATCCCAGGCATACGGCAGATGCAAATGGGTTTCCAGCAAAGCGGGTATGGCGTCAGAGGACAGATAATCGCCATCCAAAGCCCGACGATGCACTTCTGCTAGGGCATCGTGTAGTGATTTGCCATAACCCAATTTTTCAAAAAAGCCTGGATTGAAGCCGTACAAAAATCTTAGCTTGAACTGATAAGGGCACTCGAAAAAGTACTTCAATTCGCTGAAAGTCAATACTACCTCGATCTCTGCCTTGGCTGGCTGAGGTTCGAGTTTTACGATAGCGCCCGGTGTGGGAGCGCCGGTTAGAACATATTCCGAAGCAGTAAATTCCTGAATGAAGTCTGAACGACGCGCGTAATGTCCAGTGGCTGCTTCAGGTGCCCAGGTACAATATAGATATTTCTTACTTCGAGTCAGCGCCACATAGAACAGGCGTCGCTCGTCTTCCACTGAGCCATCGTAACGGTCTGCGCCGACCACAACCTGGCGGGGAATCACATGCCACCACTGGCGCCCGCCGGGTTTGCGTGGTGGAAACCGATTGCGCAGCAGATTGGGAATAAAAACCACCGGAAATTCCATGCCCTTGGCCTGATGCACGGTCATAATCTGTACAGCGTCCGGGCGGGCAAAACCGGCATCCTCCCAGCCTTCAGGATAATAATCAGGGGCCTGATAGCGCAGAAACCCCGCAAATGCGCTGTACAAAGAGCTTGGATCACTGTGGAAATTGATTTCCTCGAAATCAGTAATAACCTGGCTGAACTTGCCAAGATTATAATAAACCAGTTCACTACGATTATTTACACCATTATCCAAATTGTTGATCCGTTCCTCCCGTAAACCAATTGCCTTCAAAAAACCCAGATAGGTATGTTGTAGGGCGTAAGTGCTTTTTTGCCACCGCTGAGGCCAGTCCGCTTTTTCCGAATCAAGCCATGCTATACCTGTTTCAATATCTGCCGGCACAACACCCAGGTTCGCTACATTCCAGTGTTGCACCAGGGCTTGTCTATCTATCTCATCGTTGAGATAGTAAAAAATACTGACCGCCGCCTTAACTTCCGGAGTATCGAACAAACCATTCATGCCCTTGACTACATACGGTATTCCTGCTCTGCGTAATGCCATCAGTATAGGCGCTGCACTATTCCTGACACTGCGTAGTAGAATAGCGCAGTCCGACCAGGTCAAGCCGCGAGTCTGACTTTTTTCGGTAAAAGGAATACCCCGTAAGTCCTGAATTTTCTTAGTGATCCATTGAGCTTCCTCTTCCAGGCTGGCGAACTTGAGACTTAGCAGATCACCATAATCGAATATCTGTTGCTCCTGGCTGCGCATGCGCTTGGACAAGCGTCCACCATTCCGTTCTACAACACTACGGGCAGTTTCCACCACGCCCTTACTGCTGCGGAAATTATCATCCAGAGGAACCTGGAAAACAGCCAGATAGCGTTGTGCGAATTCAACGATATTGGCAATGTCACTGCCATTCCACTGGTAAATGGTTTGGTCGTCGTCGCCGACCACGCAGATCTGAGCGCCCAGTCCATGCAATAACTGGATCAGGCACTCCTGTAGTGGATTGACATCCTGATACTCATCCACAATTAAAAACTTGATTCGTGCCGCCAACTTTCCTCACAATACCTGATCCTCAATCAGTGCTTTTACAGCTCCAGTCAGGATGGTGCTGTAATCCAGGTAACGTTTCCTTTCGAGCAGAGCCTGGTATTTGGCCAGAGCCTGCCGGACCGGATGATTGCCGAGGGCTGCCTCGTCAACCTGTGCTTCGCGAACAATCGACAGCACTTTCTGGTACAAGCGGGAATCCTTCCAACGTTCCAGTGGCTTGCCATCATGGGTAGTCAGATCGCTAAGTCCCGATTCTTTGCTGTGCCGATCGATCAACAGACGCTGCTGTACTTCGTTAAGGACAGTGTATTTGAGAAACCGGTATTGATAAGTTTGCAGCAGATTCAAACAGAAACCGTGGATAGTGCCGACAAACATTTCAGCAAGGCCAAAGTCTGTCCCCAGTTGCTCCCGACACAAAGTATGGATGCGGTCTTTGAGTTCACCAGCCGCCTTCTCCGTGAAGGTAAAAGCGACTATATTCGCCGGCCCTATATCAGCATTACCTTTGATTTTAAGGATATTGACGATATGCTCCGCCAATACCTGGGTCTTACCGGAACCGGCGCAAGCAATGATTTGCAGATTTCCGTCCAGGTGGTTAATGGCTTTTTGTTGATTTTCAGTATATTGCATATCGATACTCCCATCAGCCGCCGACAAGTGGCTGAAACCGGGGCAACACCCCCTCGCGGGCGAAGCTGTAAGTCTGCCGGCCGGCCACGATAATATGATCCAGCACCGGGATATCCAGCGCGCCCAGCGCCTGCACCAGATGCAGAGTCAACTGATGATCCTGATTGGAGGGGTGCGCCGTGCCGCTGGGGTGATTATGCGCCAGAATAATGGAAGAAGCACGATGCCGGATGGCCTCCTCCACAACATGACGCGGGTGCACATGCGCCTCTTTGACGGTGCCTTCCCCGATCAAAGCCGGATAGATAACCCGGCACTGGGTGTCCAGACACAGCACGTAGAACACCTCTTCCGGACGCCCGGCCATCAACGGCACCAGATAATCGGCCACCGCTTCCGAGGTGGTCAAGCGCGGCTGATCACGGCTCACCCGGTCCTGAAAATAACGGCGGGTCACCTGGGGAATCAATGACAGAAAAACTGCCGCCTGTCTGCCAACACCTTCCACGGTCGCCAGATCCCTCGGATCCGCCTCCAACACGGCAGATAAACTGCCGAAGCGCCTCAACAACTGATGGGAAATGGGATTGGTATCCGCCCGGTGGACGGCATGAAACAGCAGTAGCTCCAGCACCTGATGGTCTTCGAATGCATCCAGACCCTCAGCCAGGAAGCGCTTGCGTAAGCGTTCGCGGTGACCTTGATGGAGATTGTCCATTGTCGAACTTTATCAATGTTTGCCCGTGGCTTGCAGAGGCAATTATAACCATCTCCAGGTCTATGGAATGTTTTTCCGATCTGCCTCTGGGGGGGCGATCCTGGGGCGGCGGCCGGCGGGTCCCGGCATCGTCCTGGCCGAACTGGACTGCGACCGGCTGCATACGTTAAGGCGACAGTTCCCGGCTATTCACCATCGCCGCCCCGAGCTCGGGGGATGAACCGAAAAACGGCATGGCGGTCTTTCAATGTTAAGCAGTAGGGGCGGTTCGCGAACCTGTTTCTGATACGCCGTGGCCCGCCGCGCCAAGGGTCTTTCAATGTTAAGCAGTAG
>CAIMUS010000296.1 GCA_903844665.1 uncultured Pseudomonadota bacterium | reverse complement strand
GGGGCGGTTCGCGAACCGCCCCTACGGGGATTCCCTGGGAGCGCCGGCATTTTGCCGGCTGTTGACTGGCGTCGATGCCCTGAGGCCGGCGAAGATGCCGGCGCTCCCAGGGTCGGATTGTCCCGCCTTAAGTTGGTGGCCGATCATGGAGAGCATACCTTTCAGGCTTATCTTCCTATAAGCCTAGTACATCGTATTGAAAGATGCCTCCTCGTTGCTGGCAATAATTTTGCCTCTCTTCACGCCGTTTCTCAGTACCGCCAGTTGCACCGGAGCAGTACCCTGGGCGGTGAACCCCAGTTGCTGGGCGGCGCCCCGGGACAGATCGATGATCCTCCCGTGACGCTGGGCGCTTCTCGCCGGTCCACGATCGACGACACGCACCTGGGTCGAACGACCGTTTCTTAAATTGGTCACCCGCACCACACTCCCGAAGGGCAGGTAAGGGTGAGCCGCGACCAAATCGTGCTGGTCAAAACGGGTGCCGCTGGCAGTCCGTCTGCCGTGGAACTTACCGCCATAAAAACTGGCCCTACCCTGCTGAGTCATGACCACCGATTCATCGGCGGACTGTGCGGTTCCAACGTGGCCCGCCAGCAGCACGGCAAATCCCGTGGCCAGCAGGCAGGAGCGAGTCAGATTGGCTTGCATAAGCAATTCTCCAGAAAAAGTTGACTTCTTGCCTAAAATGACAAAAAAGTTGTTTTTGTCACAAAAGACAGTGGAAGGCCCTGATTTACAAGGGCGGATAGCTGCGTCCCGGCATACTATCTGCGATAATAATAGCCATGTTTCTGCTCGAAAGTCCAAGCTTTTTTGATAAATGACTGAAATTTCGACTTTAATCGCTCCAAGTCCGCTCTACCCAGAGCAACTATCGGAGAATATTGACATTGTTCGCTGTGGCCGGCTCTACGGCGGCAGTTTTGCCCTGTTGCTCGCGGCGCTGGCGGCCCGGCAACGGGGCTTGCTGCTGGCCATCGTGCCGGACAGCCAGACAGCTTTGTCGCTGCAAGTCGAGCTGGATTTTTTCACCCGCGGCAGCGGGTTAAACACGCTGGTCTTTCCCGACTGGGAAACCCTGCCCTATGACGTGTTTTCACCCCATCAGGATATCGTCTCGCAACGCCTGGCCACGCTGTACCGGCTGCCGGCGCAGCGCCGGGGGATTCTGATCGTGCCGGTGGCGACGTTGATGCAGCGGCTGGCGCCGCGCAGCTACCTGGACAGCTATATGCTGCTGCTGCGGGTCGGCGAACGCCTGGATCAGAATGAATTCCGCCAGCGCCTGGAAGCCGCCGGCTATACCTGTGTTTCGCAGGTGATGGAACATGGCGAATTCGCCATCCGGGGCGCGCTGATCGATCTCTTTCCCACCGGCAGCGGGCAGCCCTATCGGATCGATCTGTTCGACGACGAGGTGGAAAGCATCCGCACCTTCGAGCCGGAGGGCCAGCGCTCCATCGCCAAGGTGGATGCCATCGAGCTGCTGCCGGCGCGGGAATTTCCGCTGAACAAGGAGGCCATCACCCGTTTCCGGCAGGCGTTTCGCGCCCAGTTCGCGGGCGATCCACAGCGCAGTCCGCTGTATCGGGAGGTCAGCGATGGCCTGGCGCCGGGCGGTATCGAGTACTATCTGCCGCTGTTTTTCGGGACCACCGCGACGCTGTTCGATTACCTGCCGGCCGATACCCTGGTGGTCGCCCTGGAAGGGGTGGAGGAGGCGCTGGCGGCGTTCCAGGAGCAACTGCACGATCGTTACGAGCAGCGCCGCCATGACGTGGAACGGCCCCTGCTGCCGCCCGATCACTTATTTCTGGAGCCGCCGCAGATCCGGCAACGGTTGCAGGCGTACCGCCGGATCGAACTGTGCCGCCAGCCGGTCGCCGCCGGCCTGAATTTCGCCACCCGCGAGCCGCCCGCGCTGTATTGGCAGCCGCGCGCCGAGCAACCATTTGCCGCCTTGCAGCAGTTTCTGGCCGGGTTTCCGGGACGGGTGCTGTTGACCGCCGAATCCACCGGGCGGCGGGAAACACTGCTGGAAACTCTGGGACGCTATGGCCTGCGGCCCAAGCCATTCGAGAGTTGGCAGGCGTTTCTCCAGGCCGAGTCACCGCTCGGCATTACCCTGGCGCCACTGGAACAGGGGCTGGTGCTGGAACAACCGGCGCTGGCGGTCATCGCCGAACCGCAGTTGTACGGCGAGCGGGTCCGGCAGCTCAGGCGGCAGCGCGGTCCGAGCCGCGACCCGGAAACCATCGTCCGCAATCTGACCGATCTCGCCATCGGCGGCCCGGTGGTGCATCTGGATCACGGCGTGGGCCGCTACGCCGGCTTGCAGCGGCTGACGGTGGCCGGCATCGAGGCCGAATTCGTGGTGCTGGAGTATGCCGACGGCGACAAGCTGTATGTGCCGGTCTCCCTGCTGCATCTGCTCAGCCGCTACACCGGCGCCGCGCCGGAGGCCGCTCCTTTGCACAAGCTGGGCGGCGAGCAATGGGCGCGCGCCAAGCGCAAGGCGGTGGAGCGGGTCATCGATGTGGCGGCGGAATTGCTGGATATCTACGCCCGCCGCCAGGCCCGGCAGGGTCACGCCTTCCACCTCGACGAGGCCGATTACCTCGCCTTCGCCGCCGCCTTTCCGTTCGAGGAGACGCCGGATCAGCAGACTGCCATCGACGCGGTGATCGCGGACATGCGCTCCGGCAGGCCGATGGACCGGGTGATCTGCGGCGACGTCGGCTTCGGCAAGACCGAAGTGGCGATGCGGGCGGCCTTTCTGGCGGTGCAGGACGACCGCCAGGTGGCGGTGCTGGTGCCGACGACGCTGTTGGCGCAGCAGCATTATCAGAATTTCCAGGACCGCTTCGCCGACTGGCCGGTGCGGGTGGAAGTGCTGTCCCGGTTCAGAAGTAAGAAAGAACAGGATCAAGTCCTGGCGGGTCTGCGGGACGGGACGGTGGATATCGTGATCGGCACCCACAAGCTGGTGCAGGATCGGATCGCCTTCAAGCGCCTGGGATTGGTGGTCATCGATGAGGAGCATCGCTTCGGAGTGCGGCAGAAGGAACGGCTCAAGGCGCTGCGGGCGGAAGTGGATATCCTGACGCTGACGGCGACCCCGATCCCCCGGACCCTGAACATGGCGCTGGCCGGTCTGCGGGATCTGTCCATCATCGCCACCCCGCCGGCCGGCCGGCTGGCGGTGAAGACCTTCGTCGGCGAATGGAACAAGGCGTTGATTCAGGAAGCCTGCCAGCGCGAATTGAAACGCGGCGGCCAGATTTACTTCCTGCACAACCAGGTGGAGACCATCGAGCGGCAGGCGCGCGAGGTAAGGGAACTGGCGCCGGTGGCGCGGGTGGCGGTGGCGCACGGGCAGATGCGGGAACGGGAGTTGGAACAGGTGATGCTGGATTTCTATCACCGCCGCTGCAATCTGCTGGTGTGTTCGACCATTATCGAAAGCGGTCTCGACGTGCCCAATGCCAACACCATCATTATCAACCGGGCGGATAAGCTGGGACTGGCGCAATTGCATCAGTTGCGCGGCCGGGTCGGGCGTTCGCACCATCGCGCCTATGCCTATCTGATCGTACCGCCGCGCCCGGTGATGACCCCGGACGCCGTCAAGCGGATCGAGGCGATCGAATCGCTGGAGGATTTGGGCGCCGGCTTTCTGCTGGCCAATCACGATCTGGAGATTCGCGGCGCCGGCGAGTTGCTGGGCGAGGAACAGAGCGGACAGATTCAGGAGGTCGGCTTCAGCCTGTATATGGACCTGCTGGAGCGGGCGGTCAAGGCGCTCCAAGCCGGTAAGACGCCGCAGTTGGATCTGCCGCTGGAGCAGGGACCGGAGATCGATTTGCAAAGTCCGGCGCTGATCCCGGACGATTATCTGCCCGATGTGCATACCCGCCTGACGCTGTACAAGCGCATCGCCAGCGCCCGGAATGCCGAGGATCTGCGGGAATTGCAGGTGGAGATGATCGACCGCTTCGGGCTGTTGCCGGAACCGGCGAAAACGCTGTTCCGGTTGAGCGAACTGAAACTGATTGCCGCCCGGATCGGCATTCGCAAGATAGAACTCGGCCCGAAAGGGGGGCGGATTCTGTTCGGTCCCGAACCGCGGCTCGATGTGCCCAAATTGATCGAACTGCTGCAACAGCAGCCGCTGACCTATAAATTGAACGGGCAGGACAAACTGCGGATCATGAAGGAGTTGCCCGATATGGCGGCGCGGGTGCGGGAGGTGGAAAGTCTGTTGGCGACTATAGGGCTGAGAAGCTGAAAATTGCCCGCAGGCGCCGGAAACGCTCCGCAGGCTCCGCTTATTCCGGCCTACGAACTGACAAGGGTAGGGATCGATGCTTTCCCCTCCTTTTCAAGGAGGGGTCGATAGCAGGCAGGGTTCGATGGGTGGATAGGCTGGGAGCGCCGGCCTCCGGCCGGCGTGCCGGCGGGGACGCCGGCGCTCCCAGGGGAGAGCAGCGGTGTTCCCGGTTCAGCTACCCTGCAGCGGCAGGCTGACATGCATCAGGCCGGGGTCTTCGGGGTCCCGATGGACGGTAAAACCCAAAACCCGGTTCAGCTTGAGCATGGGCTCGTTCTCGCTTAACACCGTACCATACAGCTCCCGGACGCCACGGCTTTTGGCGTAGTTGATGATGCGCCGCATCAGCATCGGACCCAACCCTATGCCGGTCATACTGCGATCTACGGCAATGGCGTATTCCGCCCGTTCCATATCCGGGTCGGAGGTCATCCGCACCACCCCCCAGATTTCGGCCTTGCCGGGCAGACCCGGATTGGTCACGACCAGGGCCATCTCGCGGTCATAATCCAACTGGGTCAGGCGCGCCGCCATATCATGGCTCAGTTCCTTGATGGGTTGGAAGAAGCGCAGCCGTCTGTCATCTTCGGGCATCCGCCGCACCAATTCGCGCAATTGCGGCTCGTCTTCGGGCAGAATGGGACGCAGATAGAGGGCGCGGCCATCGGGCAGGGTAAAGTTTTCTTCCCGTTCCTTGGGATAGGGATGGATAGCCAGACGCTCGAAGCCGCTGCTGCTGGCGGCGGCGATACCGACCACCGCATTCAGGGCCAACACCCCCTCCTCGTTGGCCCACAGGGGATTGATGGTCACTTCCATGACCTCGGGTAAATCGCTCACCATCTGCGACATCTTGAGCAGGGTCAGGGCGATGGCGTCCAGATCGGCGCGACGTCCCCGGCTGTGGCGGAGCATGGCGTAAATGCGGGTGCGACTCATCAGTTCCTGGGCCAGGTGCATATTCAGGGGCGGAATGGCATAGGCAATATCATTGATTACTTCGGATTCCGTGCCGCCATGGCCGAAGAACAATACCGGGCTGCCGCCGAAATGCTGGCCGGTACGCATCCCCAGGATCAACTCGTACGCTCCGCGCCGTGCCAGCATCGGCTGCACGGCAAAGCCATTGATCACGGCCTGGGGCAGGAGCGACTGAATCCGCCTGAGCATGGCGGTGGCGCTGGCAAAGACTTCTTCGGGGGTATCCAGCGCCAGGGCCACCCCGCCCATGGAGGATCGTTCCGGAATATCCGGCGACAGAATTTTCAATGCCACCGGGCCCTCCAGTGCCGCCGCCTGTTGCGCGGCGTCGGCGGGGTTGAAGGCGTAGCGGGTGGCGGCCAGGGGAATATCGTAGGCGGCCAGCAGGCTGCCCACTTCGCGGGGATTCAACCGGTCTCTGCCGGCGGCCAGGATGGTGCCGATGAGCCGGCGGGCGGCCTCTACATCCGGGGTGAATTCTTCCGGCACCGACGGCGGGGTTTCCATCAACAATCGCTGGTTGCGGCTGTACTCCGCCACCCGCAGGAAACCGCGCGCCGCCTCGTCGGGGGTGCTGTAGGTGGCGATACCAGCCTCTCTGAGCAGCTGCCGCGCCGGTGTTTCCGCCGCCGCTCCAACCCAACTGGCCACCACCAGGCGACGGCTCTTGGCCGACCGCTCCACGATGGCCCGGGCGCAACCCCGATCCAGCTCGGGGGCGTCGGGCACATGGACGATCAGGATGCCATCCGCGCCGGGTTCCTTGAGCAGCAACTCCAGGGCCCGGTCGTATTCCTTGAGACCGGCATGCTCGCCCAGATCCACCGGGTTTTCGGTATGGGAGTTCGGCGGGGCGATGCCGGCCAGTTCCGCCTGAGTCGTCTCGCCGATCGTGGCCAGCTTGCCGCCCTGACCGAGCAAGGTGTCGGCCGCCAATAAGCTGACGCTGCGGCTGTTGCCCAGGATAATCAGGCGGTTGTTAGGCACCGGCTTGGCGCTGGCCAGCGTCTCCACCGAATTGAACAGCCGTTCGATGGTGTCCACCCGCAGCAGACCGGCCCGCCGGAAAGCCGCATCGTAAACGGCATCCTCCGCCGCCCGGTCGCCATAATTGCGGGGCTTGAGCACGATCACCGGTTTGATCCGCGCGGCCACCCGGGCGGCGGACATGAACTTACGGGGCTTCATGATCCGCTCCAGATAGATCAGGATGGAACGGCTATGCGGCTCCTGCGCCAGATAATCCAGCATATCGGCGAAATCCACATCCAGTCGGTTGCCCATCGACACCAGATGGGAGAAACCGATATTGCGGCGCTGGGTCCAGTTGATAATGGCGCGCATGACGGCAGAAGAATGGCTGAGCACGGCGATACGGCCATCGAGCAGATGGGTATGGCGCAGCGTGGCGTTGATCCCCTGGCCGGGGATGGCAATGCCCAGTTTATCCGGCCCCAGGATGCGCAATAGATAGGGCTTGGCGGCGTCCAGCATAGCCTGTCCCAGCGCCGCATCGGCTTCCCGCTGCGGCCTCAGCAGGCGCTGGTTGACGATCGACACCGCCCTTGTTCCCTTGGCGCCCAGTTCGCCGATCAGCGCCGGGCACTCCTCCAGGGGCCGGGTGATAATCGCCAGGTCCGGCACCTCCGGCAGGCTGGCCACATCCTTATACGTCAACACCCCCGACACGGCGCGCCGGTCCGGATTCACCGGCATCACCGGCCCTTTGAAACCGGCCTCGATCAAGTTCATTTCCAGCACGGCATCGGGGCTTTCGTCCCCGGTTCCCTGGCCGATGACAGCGATGGAACGGGGTTTGAACATGTATCCGAGGTTACGAATGGTCATGACGGTACCTGTACAAGACTGGATTGTTAACCATTGTAAGCTGTCAGCCGATTAGTGTGTTTGTTCTAGGGAGAGTGCGTAAGCTTAAAAATCGTAAGGTTCAGCGGTTTGTCGACACTACTGATAAACCAGGCGTCTATATGAATTATGGCTCATGTCGGCGCCATATTAATCATATTGCAACTTAATCCTGTTGCAATGCAATGTACAGGCTCGGAGCTTGTCTGATTATTACGAGCCATCTTCACTTTCCAGGAAGATCGATTGATGAACCAACAGCAGATTAAAGAAGTGGTATTACGCATCCTGGCCACTATTGCGCCCGATGCCGATTTAAATTTACTGCAACCGAGAGTCAGCTTTCACGACCAGTTCGATATCGATTCCATCGATTTCCTGCGGTTGATGATGGAGTTGGAGAAGGCGCTCAAGGTGACGATTCTGGATTTCGATTATCCCAAGCTGTCTACCTTGCAGGGTTGTGTGGACTATCTGGCCGCTCAGTTGGCGGCGACCACCGAGGAATGCACCGCTTGAAGGAGGCGGTTCCAAAGATCAACCCAGCAAGGCCAGTGCGCCGAACAGCGCAATGACCGCGCCCGCCGCCCGGTTGAGCCAGCGCCTTGCGGCAGGCGTCAACCGTTGTCGCAGGGCGCCCACAGCCAGCGCCAGCAGCAGCCACCATAGCAACGACCCCAGAAACACCCCCAGCACCAGCAGCCCGGCCGCGGTGAAATTTGGTTCTCCCGCCGCCAGTCCAAGACCCGTGAAAATGCCGATAAAGGCCAGGATGGTCACCGGATTGGTCAGGGTCAGAACAAAAGTGGACGCATAATCTCCCAGCAGATCGGTCGAGCGCGGCGCGGGATTCCGCTCAGTGGGAACGGCGCTGAAGATGCGCCCGCCCAGATAGAGCAGAAACAATCCACCCAGCCAGCGCAGTTCCTGCCGCCAGCCCAGCGACAACCCGGACAGCGACGCCAGCCCGAAACCTGCGATGCCGCCATAGACGGCGTCGGCGCTGGCCGCACCCAGACCCGAGACGAATCCCGAGGTCCGTCCCCGCTGCAGGGTGCGTTGAATGCACAATAAACCGATGGGACCCACCGGCACGGCGATGGCAAAACCGATCAATAAGCCTTTAAGCAGCATGGATGGTCTCGCGATAGGGAGGGCGCGCGGCTATTTTGTCGATCTCACAAACAGGCGTTTATCCAGAATTGCCGGTTGCGGGTCGGTTGTGGCAATCACTCCGAATTGGGGATGTTTCTGGTTGAGGAGCACATTGGGCTCGAACGGGGAGAGCACCGATGGGACAATCAGGACAGCGCTTTCCTGCGAATCGTACCAGTGATCGCCCACCTCCTGGCTGGGACCGTAAGGAAAGGCATCCCAATCCGGGACTGCATCCGCTGCAACCACGCGGCGCGAAACTCCGAGCGGTATAGTGATTTGTACGTAGTACTGGTCTGGCGGCAACAACGCCACTTGCCAATGTACCACGTTCTCCAGGACTGCCAGCGAATAGGTGGATGCCGCGTGAATGATGTAACGACCGGGGGTGCACCAACGACTTCCAAATCTGGATGCTCCACCGCCGTCGAAAAGCGGATAACGACGGTTCGCGATACGGTACGCTGTCAGGGCGCCGCTATACCGGCAGGCCATACAGGCCGCGCTCGATGATTTCCTCGACCTGGCGACCGCCGATCTCGGTAAGTGCGGCCTCCAGCGGTGTCTTGCCGCCGAGTTCAGGGTGCGGCGTGCTCATGAAACGACAGGCCACCAACTCATTTTGCCATAGCGTCCGGACCATCGCGTACACCCGCGCCAGCCTTTCGGTAGTCTCGCTGTAGTGCAAATTAAGTCGCCGGGCGCGCTGGTAAGTAGCTCTGGGAATGATCTTATCGCGGATTGCCACGCGGCGTCGCTCCTCCGAACCAGCCACCAAGTGGCTGACCAGTTCGTCAAAGGCGGACCGTGGCAGCCCCTCGGTGATGATCTCATCCAGCTCCAGCATTGAAGCCACCGGTCGCCCCAGGGTCTTGGCGCCTCCCAGAACCTCGGCAATTTGTTTCGCAGTAACCATTGGCGCCTCGATCTACAATCATGTATCGTGTGATGTTAATAATAACATCATATGATACCGAATAGGCAGGTAGGTTGCCGTGAAAATCATCCCCGTAGGTCGGGTTAGACGCGCCCTCTACCGAGTCAGCCAATGGCAGAGATGTTACGGGCGCGTCGTAACCCGACTTTTCAGTTGATCGAACGGAAACAGAGCGATAGGTGTGGCAAAAGCGGCGTTGCCCGACATTTCCCCAGCACGGCGCATGTCGGGCACGTCCTGTGCCCGACCTACCTGGCTGACACCCTTCCTCTCAACCCCAGCGCCAGCGCCAGCGCCAGCGCCAGCAACCCAACCAGCAACAGGACGACAACGTTGTCGCCCAGCAGGACATAAGGTGTCGCGCCGCTCAAGGGTTGCACGTGCCCTGGTACTTTGCCCCGCACCAATTGACAAACCCTATCTCCCCCGGCATCATCGTTTTGACTCCCCTGCCCAACCCCGACCATGGAACACGATCACGCTTACAAGCTGCTGTTTTCCCATCCACAGATGGTAGCCGATCTGCTGCGCGGCTTTGTGCGGGAGGGATGGGTCCAGCAACTGGATTTTTCCACCCTGGAACCGGTGAGCGGCCATTACGTCAGCGACGATTTGCGGGAACGGGAGGATGACTGTATCTGGCGGGTCCGTTGGGGCAAGGCTTGGCTTTACGTCTACCTGCTGTTGGAGTTCCAGTCCAGCGTGGACCCGTTCATGGCGGTGCGAATCATGACCTACCTGGGGCTGCTGTACCAGGATTTGATCAAAGCCAAGGTCCTCACGCCCAGCGGCAAGCTGCCGCCGGTCTTACCCCTGGTGTTATACAATGGCGCTCAGCGCTGGTCGGCCGCGCAGAATATAGCGGAGTTGATCGAAGTCGTACCTGGCGGGCTGGAGCATTATCGGCCCCAGTTGCAGTATCTACTGCTGGATGAAGGCTGTTTCGAGGAGTCGGAATTAGCGGGCCTGCGCAATCTGGCGGCGGCGCTGTTTCGGCTGGAGAACAGCCGGGAGCCGCAGGATGTAGAGCGGGTACTGACTTGTTTGCTGGACTGGTTAAGCGCGCCGGAACAGCGTGAATTACGGCGGGCGTTTACGGTCTGGTTGCGGCGGGTCTTATTACCCAGTCGTTTACCGGGAGTCGACTTACCGCAGGTCACCGACCTGCTGGAGATGAAAGCGATGTTGGCGGAACGCGTGCAGGAATGGACCCGAAAGTGGAAACAGGAGGGGATGGAAGAAGGGCGGCAAGAAGGGCGGCAAGAAGGGCGGCAAGAAGGGCGGCAAGAAGGGCGGCAAGAAGGGCGGCAAGAAGGGCGGCAAGAAGGGCGGCAAGAAGGGCGGCAAGAAGG
>CAIMUS010000295.1 GCA_903844665.1 uncultured Pseudomonadota bacterium | reverse complement strand
GCACCCCAGTGCGGCATTTGAGGGCCGCACTGGGGTGCGGCGCTCCCAGGGTTGGCCGGCGAGGACGCCAGCGCTCCCAGGAACTGGCCGGCGAGGACGCCGGCGCTCCCAGGCATCCGGCTCAAACATCGTGCTCTCCTCGCAATAACCCTTTCAATTCCCGCGCCAGACCGCTGTCTTCCACCTGTTGACGAATGCGCTGCAACAACCGTCGCAAACGGCCATGTACCTGATCGGTTCCCAGGCCCAACAAACGTCCTGCCTCCACCACCGACAGGCCATCCTGATAGATCAATCGCAGCAGCAACCGCTCTTCGGGACTGAGGGACAACGCCGCGCGCAGTCGTTGTGCCGCCTGTTGCCAGGCATCCGGTGGGGATGAGTCGGCTGCCGGGTCCAGCACAGTGCCATAGAGAAGGGTCAATAACTGGGTGCGTTCCTCGGCGGCCTGTAGCGCCTCGGGGGACAACTGATACGCCTGATAGTCGTCCGCCAGCGGTCGATAGCGGTGCTCTTCCTGTTCGACCAGCGGCTGTTCGGCGGTGGCAGGGGAGGGGCGCCACAGTTTACAATCTGCTTGCGGATCAGGGCGATGGCCTCCCGGATCACCTGGATCGACCGGCCACCCGGCACGGCATCACGCAGGGTTTCAATGACATCGGTAGCCGACAGCCGCTCCAGGCACAACAGCCGGTAAACCTGTTCCCAAAGCGGACCTTGCACCTGAATCCAGTCGGGTATCCGCTGGCGCCCGAACCGATGGCGGGCGAAATCTTCCAGCAGCCGCTGTGCGACATGAGCGAGATAGGTGGAAAAACGCGCATCTCCCCGATAGGCCCGCAAGCGGGACCAATGGTCTTCCTGCAACTTTTCCAGGGCAAAATCGAGGGCTTGGTCGGCCAGCACGGCATTCTTAAAGCGACGCTGCGCCAACCGTTGCAGCAGCTTCCAATGTGCGAAAAGTTGCTCCTTATAGGTATTGTCGTTGTTTTGCGCCATTCACTCACCGTTCGTTCAGTGCGACCGGTACGATTAGATCAAGCGGCTTTAGCGGCGAACTTGGACGGAGTGACATTGCACTCTTTTAAGGAAACGGGAACCAAACTCAGGTAAGCCATAACCAAGGGAATACTTTGTGTTGTTTTCGACTCCTCAAGGAGGCCGCCATGCGACTCAAACCGGATTTTACCGGCGCCGCCAACACCATCCGCGCTTATGACGAAGGTTATATTCGGGTCAACGACCAGACCATCCGGCGCAGCGTGATTGTCACCCCGGAACTACTCATCGCCGATTGGCCGCCCCAGGCATTCACCGACCTGCAAGCGGCTCATCTGGAGCAGTTGCTGGCGCTTGACCCGGAAATTGTCCTGCTCGGTACGGGCGCCCGGCAGCATTTCCCGCACCCCCGCCTCACCTATCCGCTGTTAAGCCAAGGGGTGGGAATCGAGGTGATGGATACCGCCGCCGCCTGCCGCACGTATAATTTCATCATGGCCGAGGGCCGGCGGGTGGTGGCGGCGCTGCTGCCGATCGGCCGGGAATCCTGAGCCGGCTTCAGGCGTGCAAAACCTCTTCCGAAAATCCCTCATCTTCCAGGATTTGGCGTAGTCGGTGCAGGGCATCGATCTGAATCTGCCGGACCCGCTCGCGGGTGACGCCGATTTCAGCCCCGACCTGCTCCAGCGTGGCTCGCTCCCGGCCATCGAGGCCGAAGCGCCGTTCCATCACAATGCGCTGTTTTTCACTCAATTGGCCGAGCCAGACCGTCAGCCTGGCATGTAAATCCTGATCTTGCAGCAACTGGCAGGGTTCGGGTTTTTCATCGGGAAGGGCATCCAGCAGCGACCGATCTTCATCCTTGCCGAGCGGGCCATCCATAGAGGCCACCCGTTCGTTCAGACCCAGCATCTGCTCGACCACGCCGATGGGCTTATCGATGGCCCGGGCGATATCTTCCGCCGACGGTTCATAATCCAGCGATTGCGCCAGTTGCCGGGCGGTGCGTAGATACAGATTGATTTCCTTGATGATATGGACCGGCAGGCGGACAACGCGGGTCTGGTTCATAATCGCCCGCTCGATGGCCTGGCGGATCCACCAGGTGGCATAGGTGGAAAAGCGGAAACCTTTTTCAGGGTCGAATTTTTCCACGGCGCGGATCAAACCGAGATTGCCTTCCTCGATCAGATCCAGCAGGTTAAGACCGCGATTGAGATAACGCCGGGCGATGTTTACCACCAAGCGCAGATTGCTTTTCACCATGCGGTCGCGGGCGCTGGCAAGACCTTGTAGCACCAAGCGGCCATACTGTACTTCCTCACCGGCGGTCAACAGGGGCGAAAATCCGATTTCGTCCAGGTACAACCGGGTGGCGTCCAGGTCCTCCCAAGCCGGTTCCCGCTCCTGCACAGCCCAGGCTATCTCCTGCTCCTCCAGGACCAGGTCCGGTTCCCCTTCACTGTCTATAATGGCTGGTTCAGCCAGCGGGATATCATCGTCTACAACCAGGCTATCCCGCTCCTCGATCTCAAGCAACTCACCTGGAGCGAGCCGCCCGGCAGTCTGTCTAATCCATCGCGACATGAAACACCTCCTCGACCAGCAATGGTTTTTGCTAATACTACGTCGTCCTGGCGGCAAACCAAGCATCATGCCGCCTGTTGACCCCTTTAAATCTATGCTATTACCCGATGACCTAATAAATCAATCAATCAAGTCTCTGCGGCAATACGCCGGACTGGTAAAAAGTTCAGAGGATTGATAGGTTTGCCATTACGGCGAATTTCAAAATGCAGTACCGGATCGGTTTTGCCGACACCCAGTTCCGCAATTGTCTGCCCTGATCGAATAGTTTCACCTTCTTTAACGAGGATTCTGCCAAGATGGCCATAAGCGCTCAGCAAGTTATCCCGATGCTTGAGAATGATAAGCCTTCCATCATGAGGAAGTCCACTACCCGCATAAACCACCCGGCCCGCCGCCGCCGCCCGTACCGCCTGCCGCGGTTTCCCGGCGATCATGATGCCTTTACGACCCGGCAGGGCGGGGTTATAGCCAAGGACCACCTTCCCCTGGATAGGCCACTGCCAGTTTTGTCTGCTGCTATCGGACTGGCGGTCACGCATTGGATAATGATCTGCCTGAGCGGGCTGTTCGACCAGCCCTGCCACCGCCAGGGCAAGGCCAATCCAGCCGCCCAGAAATATTACTGCGCCCAGCCGGAAGGCACGCTGGCGTAGTAATAAGCGCCGATAAGCCATCAACTGTTGCCGCCTGTCGCCATGATGGTTATCAGGAAACTCCAGCCATCAAGGGCACGAAACTGACCGGTCCCAGGGATCGCTCCATAAAGCCGAAGGATTTGCGCTCCACTTGCAGTAATTCCTGCGCCTGCGGCGGGCCGACTGGAATGACCAGACGTCCCCCCGCCGTCAATTGCTGTAGTAATTCCGCCGGTATTTCCGCGGCGGCGGCGGTCACCAGGATACCGTCATAGGGCGCATGCGCCGGCCAGCCCAGGCGGCCATCCCCCAAATGCAGATAGATATTGGTCAGCGCCAGGGACCACAACCGCTCCCGCGCCCGTTCCAACAGTTTGCCGATACGCTCCACCGAATACACCTGCCCGACCAGCATGGCCAGTACGGCGGATTGATAGGCCGAACCGGTGCCTATCTCCAACACTTTCTGCGGCTGCATCCCGGCCAGCAGAGCCTCGGTCATCCGCGCCACGATATAAGGTTGGGAGATGGTCTGGCCGAAGCCGATGGGGAGGGCGATATCATCGTAAGCATGGCTGGCCAGAGCCTCGTCGACGAAGAGATGGCGCGGCAGGGTGAGAATGACGTCCAGCACCCGCTCGTCGCAAATGCCTGCCGCGCGCAACCGCTTTACCAACCGCTGGCGGGTGCGCAAGGAAGTCATGCCGTTGCCATGAATGGGATCCAGGTTAGCGCTCACAGCGATTTTATCCAGGCGGTCAGCCGATCCATGGCATTATAACGGGTCAGATCCACTTGCAGCGGGGTGATAGAAACCCAGCCGCTGCGCACGGCATGAAAATCCGTACCCGGCCCGGCATCCTGTTCAGGACCGGCCGGCCCCACCCAATAGATCGTTCGACCGCGCGGGTCCGTATCCTTGATGACCGGCTCGGCGCGATGCCGATGTCCCAGCCGGGTGGCCTGAAAACCTGCCAGTTGCTCCCAGGGCAGATCCGGTACATTGACATTCAGAATGGTATCCGCCGGCAGCGGATTTTCCCGCAGACGGAGTACCAGCAGTTTGGCCAACCGGGCAGCGGTGGCGAAATATTTCGGTTGATAGGAGGCCATGGAAACCGCGACCGCCGGCAACCCCAGGAAACGTCCTTCCATCGCCGCCGCCACCGTGCCCGAGTACAGCACGTCGTCCCCCAGATTGGCGCCCGCATTGATGCCCGAAACCACCATATCCGGTTCCTGCTCCAGCAGGCCGGTGATGGCGACATGGACACAATCGGTCGGGGTGCCCTCGACGCTGGTGAAACCATTTTCATGAAGGGTGACATAAAGCGGATTTTTCAGGCTTAGGGAATTGCTCGCGCCACTGCGGTCCCGGTCCGGGGCCACCACGATGACTTCGGCGATTTCCGCCAGGGTGGTGGCCAGGTGAACGATGCCTGGCGCCTGGTAGCCGTCGTCATTACTCACCAGTATTTTCATCGGGCGCAAGCTCTCTCATTGGCAGTCAGGTGTGAAGACCATACCATGTCCAGCAAATCGAAGCACAATCGACGCTGGTTATTTATACTGAATCTTATACCGAATCCATCCGGCACACTGCAATATTCCGAGGCAGCCATGAGCAAACGCTGGCAACTGGACCCGGACGAACGGGAATTGTTCCGCCAACAGGTAGGACCCGTCAAGCGCTTACAGCACGATCGGGTGGAATTGCCCCGTACCGCTCCCGCTCCTGTTCCTGCCTCCACCTATGCGGATGAGCGGCAGGTGCTACAGGATATGGTCTCGGATTATTTCGAACCGGCCGAAATCGAAACCGGGGAGGAATTGCAGTACTGCCGCGACGGTTTGCAGCATTCTGTCTTGCGCAAACTGCGGCGCGGTTATTTCCGGGTCAGCGCGGTGCTGGATCTGCACGGGCTGACCGCCGACGCCGCCCATCAGGCGCTGGCCATCTTCTTGCGCGAGGCGCGGCGGGATAACCGGACCTGCGTGCGGATTATCCATGGCAAGGGTAACCGTTCCCGCCATAAGGGACCGGTTCTGAAGCACAAGGTTAACCAGTGGTTGCGCCACCGCGAGGAGGTGCTGGCGTTCTGCTCGGCCCGCCCGGTCGATGGTGGCGCCGGAGCGGTGTATGTGCTGTTGCGACGGCGGAGTTGACGGGGTGCGGTTAAAGCCAATCGCTCCTACCGAATTCTTCGTTATCCGACCCTGTTACGAAAGGTGATGCGGGAACGATAGAATGAAACAAACGATTCCTCCCAGGTACTTCCCCGATGCGCTTCTTCAACACCGCCGGACCGGTCAAGCCCGAGTTGCACTACTGCCTGCCGCCGCTGGAGCGGTTGAATCTGAGCGAATTGCTCAACCTGATCGAGCAACAGAAATACTTCGTCCTGCATGCCCCCCGCCAAACCGGCAAGACCTCTTGCCTGCTGGCGCTGCTGGATCACCTCAACGCTCGAGACGCCTACCGCTGCGTCTACGTCAACGTGGAACTGGGGCAGGCGGAACGTGAAAACATCGACCGCGCCATGCGCAGCATCCTGGGTGAATTGGGTCTACAGGCGCAAATCACTTTAAACGATGATTTCGTGGAGGAAGTGGCGTCCGACTTGTTGTTGCGGCACGGTGGCGGCGGGGCGCTGAATGCGGTGCTGACCCGCTGGGCAGGGTGCAGTCCCAAACCGCTGGTGCTTCTGCTCGACGAAATCGATGCGCTCATCGGCGATACCCTGATTGCGGTGCTGCGGCAACTACGCGCCGGCTATGCCCGTCGCCCCCGCCATTTCCCGCAAAGCGTGATCCTCTGCGGCGTCCGCGACGTGCGCGATTACCGCATCTATTCCGGCAGCGAGAAGGCCATTATCACCGGCGGCAGCGCCTTCAATATCAAGGCGGAATCGCTGCGGCTCGGTGATTTCACCCGAGTGGAAATGGAAACGCTCTACTATCAGCACACGGAACAAACCGGGCAGGCATTTCTTCCCGCCGCCCTCGACCGGCTGTGGGAACTGACGCAGGGTCAACCCTGGTTGGTGAACGCGCTCGGTTATGAAACCTGCTTCAAGATGAAAGCCGGACAAGACCGCTCCCAACCGATTACCGTGGCGCTGGTGGACGAGGCCAAGGAAAACCTGATCCTACGCCGCGAAACGCATCTGGACCAACTGGCCGACAAGCTGCAGGAAGAGCGG
>CAIMUS010000294.1 GCA_903844665.1 uncultured Pseudomonadota bacterium | reverse complement strand
GGCATGAAAAAATTAAGTTATTCAAACAGTTACTTATAAATGATTCGCAACAGTTTTGGAACACTACCGTCAATTTAAAGCCAAGCTGGTGGCCTAAAAAATGGCGGAATCAATAGGTTACGTGAAAAGTTAGTGCCATTCACTTTCGGTTGCGGAATGCCCATGCGACGGCCGGCCTCTTCTTGCGTCAGGCCGAGTTTACGCACAGCGCGGGTGATTTCGATCACCAGGCCGGACTTGATCTTGAGCTTTTCGGCATCGGGTAGACCCAGGTCGGCAAAAACGTTGCCGGAGCCCGTTTCGACCTCGATTCCTTCAACAAGGCGCATGAGTTGGGAATAAGAGCGGTCACATCTGGTCAGACTGTTGCAAGGCCCGGCGTACACCTTCCGGATCGTGGGCAATCACGGTGAGATAAGCTCGCGTCGGCTGATCCGGTTCCTTGCGGCCCTGTTCCCAATCGCGCAACATTGCCAGCGGCACGTGATACCGTGCGGAAAATTCCTCCTGCGTGAGACCCAAGGCACGGCGCATGGTCTTGACGCGGGGAACGCGGCGGGCCGTCCGCCATTCATCCTCGGACAGGGGCCGCGCATCGGGATCGGCCTTTGCTGCCGCTTCGATCTCCGCCTCCGTCATCGGGCGCATTGGCGTAGCTGGAAACGGGCGTTCGGAACCGTTGTCCAGCACTTCGACAACCGTGCCGTCAGCATGCATTTTCGCGATAGTAACGGTCTTGCTCATGTTTTTCCGCCCGTCGGGCCGAGATTAACCGAAGGCGGTTGCCGCGTTCGGTGTAGGTCACGTGGAGAAGAACTCCCTCGCAAAAACCAATCATGTTCAGGCGCTCTTCGCCATAATCCTCGCGGTCGTCAATCCATTCAACCGCGAAAGGGTCGCGGAACACCTTGACGGCCTGGTGGAAGGCAACCCCATGGTCACGCCAGTTTATAGCCGCCTTGGTATTGTCCCATTCAAAAACACTGTCCTGCATAGGGTGTACTAATTATCAGCCAGCGTAGCCTGGATGAAGCGGAGCCAGCGTAGCCTGGATGGAGCGAAGCTTACGGAGCGCAATCCAGGTTGTTCCTGACCTCTTCCACTCAGCTCCCCCTCCATGACCTGCCTTTTAGTAGTGATCTCCGATTACGAAGAGCGTAACGCCAGTTGCTCGTCCGAGTTCATTTTCAACACCCGCACGGTAGTTCTGCCAATTGCCGTCTTGCCGATCAGGTGGATACCACGCCACTCGAAGTGATCATGCCAGTGATGACGCCGCGGATGGAACAACTCGGTCACCGCCTTCGACTCAGGATCGATGCCCGTCAGGTTGGGACCTTTATGAAGATTGCAATCAATACACGCGAGCGCCAAGTTGTTGAGATCGTCAGCGCCACCATGTTTCTTGGGAATAATATGCTCGATGTGGAGTTTAGCGAGTGGGGAATCATCCTGATGGAGTTGGCAGTATTCGCAGCGATGGCCAGCGCGCTCCCGTACGTAAACTTTTGTTGTCTCATCCATTCACTAGAACTGAGGTTCCAGCAGCTGTCGCGCCTGCCGCTGGAGGATGGCGATAAACTTGTTGGCTCGCACGTAACCCTCGTATTCGGCCTTCTCCGCTTCGGTGAGTACGCCTTCGGTCGACTTGGCGGCTAACTCTTCAATCCGCTGTTGAAGTACGGGGTCGGGGCGGAAATTCAACACCACATCCACCCTGCCTGGCAGAATACGTTGCAAAATTGGGCGAACACCTCGATCGAAAGCGATGGTTTCCGGCGCTGTCATCATAGTTTTCATCATATCATGCAATGTCGCGGAAAACCCAGAGCAAGGTAACCTGTACCAAAGCAGGACGGACGACAAGGGTTCATTTCGTACCGAGACGAGCGAGGATCCTCCTTCCGGAGATTCCTATCCACGTGATCCAGCGCGGCATTGACCGCGCCGCCTGCTTTTTCAGTGATGAGGACCGTTAAGTTTATCTCGACACGCTGGGGGGACTGGCACGGGTCGTGCGGCGTGGCGATCCATGCCTATGTGCTGATGACTAACCACGTCCATCCAGACGCCGGGAACTTACGTTTGTAGATACAAAAGCCTATAATAATAAAAATTTATAGGAAGATATCTATGGAATTTTCAGGTTTCGATTGGGATAGCGGCAATCTGGAGAAGTGCCGAAAACACGACATTCCTACCGAGGTTATCGAAAGTCTATTCGAGCGGGCCGTCGCTATCCTACCAGACGAAGATCACTCGCAAATAGAGCAACGCTTTCGGGCCGTTGGAAGGACCACGGAGGGTCAGGCGGTGTTTGTGGTTTTCACGCTGCGTCGATGCGGAGAGGACATCCTGATACGCCCAATCAGCGCCCGCTACATGCACAAAAGAGAGGTGAGGAGCTATGAAGAAGAAAATCCCGACATTTAAGACCGATGAAGAGGCAGAGAACTTTGTAACGACGGCCAATCTAGCGGACTATGATTTGTCCGGCGCACAACTGGTGCGCTTCGAGCTGAAGCCAAAGGACAAGTCAATTAACCTTCGTCTTCCAGAGGAGCTACTAGAGGCCGTGCGCAGTACGGCGGAAAAAGAGGGCATCCCCTATCAGCGCTTCATTCGTATGGCGCTCGAGCAGGCTTTGCAGCAACGCTAGATGCGGCGAACCGCAACTGTCGCTGCCCGCCGAGATCGGGCCGATGCCGCCCGACCCCAGGACCCTGCTGGACCGGCAGCAGGCCTTCGGCTACGCAAGGTGAACGCCCGCGGCGACCGGCTGCTCAACCTGCGCAGCCTGTTCGAGTTCAAGCCCGCCGCCCAGCCGCTGCCGCTGGCCGAGGTCGAACCGGTGAGCGACATCGTCAAACGCTTCGCCACCGGCGCCATGTCCTTCGGCGCGCTGTCGTGGGAAGCGCATGTCAACCTGGCCATCGCCATGAACCGGCTCGGCGGCCAGTCCAACACCGGCGAGGGCGGCGAAGACCCGGACCGCTACGTCCCGCTGGCCAACGGTGACTCGATGCGCTCGGCGGTCAAGCAGGTCGCGTCGGGCCGGTTCGGCGTCACCACCGAATACCTGATCAACGCCGACGCCATCCAGACCAAGATGGCGCAGGGGGCCGGGCCGGGGGAGGGCGGGCAACTGCCCGGCCACAAGGTCGATAAATGGATCGCCCAGGTACGCCACTCCACCCCCGGCGTCGGCCTGATCTCGCCGCCGCCGCACCACGACATCTACTCCATCGAGGACCTGGCGCAACTGATCCACGACCTCAAGAACGTCAACCCCCAGGCGCGGATCAGCGTCAAGCTGGTGTCAGAGGCCGGCGTGGGGACCATCGCCGCCGGGGTGGCCAAGGCCCACGCCGATCATGTCACCATCTCCGGCGATGACGGCGGCACCGGCGCCAGTCCGTTGAGCTCGATCTATCACGCCGGCGCCCCCTGGGAGCTGGGCCTGGCCGAGACCCACCAGACCCTGGTGGCCAACCGGCTGCGCGGTCGGATCGCGGTGGAGGCGGACGGCGGCTTCCGCACCGGTCGCGACGTGGTCATCGCCGCCCTGTTGGGGGCCGACGCCTTCGCCTTCGGCACCGTGGCCCTGATCGCCGAAGGCTGCCTGATGATGCGCAAATGCCACCTCAACACCTGCCCGGTGGGGATCGCCACCCAGAACCCGGAACTGCGGCAACGCTTCCCCGGCGAGCCGGAACACGTCATCAACACCATGACCTTCCTGGCCCAGGAAGTGCGGGAGATCATGGCGCAACTGGGCTTTCGCACGGTCAACGAGGCGATCGGCCGCACCGACAAACTCGACATGCGCCGCGCCATCCACCACTGGAAGGCGCAGGGACTGGACTTCAGCCGGCTGCTGTACCAGCCCGAAGCGGGACCCGCCACCGCCCGCTATCACGGCGAGGTCCAGGACCACGGCCTGGAAGGGGCCTTGGATCATACCTTGATCGAACAGGCCCGCCCGGCGCTGGAGCGGGCCACGCCGGTCAGAATCGACACCGCCATCCGCAACACGAATCGTACGGTAGGCGCGATGCTGTCCGGCGAAGTGGCGAAGCGCTACGGCTACCGCGGCCTGCCGGACGACACCATCCACATCCGGCTGACCGGCACCGCCGGCCAGAGCTTCGGCGCCTTCCTGGCCCACGGCGTCACCCTGGAACTGAGCGGCCAGGCCAACCGCTCAGGCCGCAGTTTGGCGTCGGGGCTGGTGCGCTTGTTGGCACTACTATTTATCCAAACAAAAGGCTACCTATCTAAACCTTTCGCCGGGGTGTTAACACGGGTTACGCTAGCCAGATCGGGGTCGACTTTGCGCTGTTCATCCACCACACCCTGGATGTGTTCGTGTTCCTTCGCGCTCCAGCGACCAAAGAGATCGTCCAAGTCATGGTGCCTGCGGGTGTGGTGCGCCACTTTAGTCAACCCAAAACGCTCTTTCAGCACCTCGATCACGAGCTGGTTGATACTCCTGGACTCTTTTTCCGCCGTGGTTTTGAGGGCTTGGTCCAGCACTTTGTCGATGCCTCGAATGGTAATGTGTTTCATTGTCTACCCCAGGCGTCATCGCTCTCTGCCATCATGCCGCTATGATAGCATGCATGCCATCGGGTGAACTTCGAGACGGCCGCCCGCGTTTTTGCCGACCCGTTTGCGCTGATGGAGCTTTAGTTCGTAGGTCGGGCAAAAGCGTAAGCGTTGCCCGACAGTTTCTCCAGGATTCAATTGTACAAGTCGAAAGTTTGGAAGTTTGAAGGGCCATAACGTTGATTCAGTTCGATTTATGTTGCGGTTGTATACACAAAAGTGTTATATATATATTGTATACACAGATATTGAGGAATAGCGATGTCACAATCTGCTTCAGATACAGAAACAGCAACGACACAGAATGTAGTGATTAACATCCGGGCCAAAAAAGGTCAACGCGATTTGATTGACCAGGCGGCTTCCGCGCTTGGCAAGAATCGTTCGGATTTCATGTTGGAGACGGCCTGCCGTGAGGCAGAGACGGTACTGCTTGACCGCTGCGTGTTTCCGGTGGATGAAGCCACCTGGGAACGGTTCAATGCACTCCTTGATGCACCGGTGCGTGATCTTCCTCAACTCCGTAAATTGCTCTCAACCCAAGCGCCGTGGGAGAGATGAGTAACGGCGCCGATAACCAAACCACACTGACAGCGCCACAGAGACTCGCCGTGGCGCATGAACTGGAACCCTTCGATTGTGGGGCGCCTTCGCTTGATGGTAACCGTTCAGACCCCCCACCCCCACCCTCCCCCACAAGGGGGGAGGGAGTTATTGCAAAACAGCTACTTAGCGTATTCCCCCTCCCCTTGTGGGAGGGGGTTAGGGGGAGGGGGGTGAACGCTTACGCTTGATGACTGGTTAAAGCGCCGTGCCCGGCGCAATGAGCAGAAAGGGGCTTCCCGGACTTACGTCGTGTGCGTGGGACAGCAAGTGGTGGGGTATTACTGTCTGGCTGCTGGCTCCCTGCTATATGCGAAAGCGCCGGGTCGGGTGCGGCGCAATATGCCTGATCCGGTTCCGGTGATGATTTTAGGTCGGCTCGCCGTGGATCGGGCCTGGCAAGGCCAAGGGCTAGGGAGTGCGTTGTTATGTGATGCCGTGCTCAGGATACTCAATGTGGCAGAAATCGCTGGTGTGCGCGCCATCCTGGTGCACGCGATCTCTGAAGAAGCCAAGCGTTTTTACGAAAGCTACGACTTTATGGAATCCCCTACGAACCCCATGACGTTGGTGGTTACGCTCAAGGATATAAGGGCGGCACTCGATCTTTAAGACGTGCTCGCCGAGCGTGACCCCCCGAGCGCTTCAAACGATGGCGAGCGTCAGGTGACCGACCGGCTCGGCCGCCGGCTTCACCTTGATCTCGATGTCGTACCCGAGCCGGTTCAAGCAGTCCATCAGCTTGCGCTCGGACAGGTTGGCGAAGTCGCCGCGCAGCAGCGCCGAGACTTTCGGTTGCGGAATGCCCATGCGGCAGCCGGCCTCTTCTTGCGTTAGGCCGAGTTTACGCACAGCGCGGGTGATTTCAATCACCAAGCCGGACTTGATCTTGAGCTTTTCGGCATCGGGTAGACCCAGGTCGGCAAAAACGTTGCCGGAGCCCGTTTCGACCTCGATTCCTTCAACAAGGCGCTTTACCATCTCTTATCTTTTTCGCGATCGCCTCGGCCACCTTCAGCCGGGTGCGAATGATCTCTATGTCCTCCTTCAGTTTGGCGATCCCACTCTTGCTCTTCTTCTAGAAGCAGTGCAGGACGAACATCGCTTCCTTGAACTTCACGGTGTAGACCGCGCGGTAGGTGCCACCCGCGTCGTCTTCGACCACTTCCAGGATGCCGGCGCCATGCCGTCAATTCGTCCGCTGTCTTAAATTCCAGCAAGGCTTCCGCCAGCGCTTCCAGTTCCAGCACCGACAGAGTCTGAATTCGGGCTTCCTGTTCTACTTCAAGCGCGCCTAATCGGCGGCGCAGTAGCCGCAGCACCAGTGCGGCGGCTTCGCGCTGACCGCCCTCAGCCACAGCTTGCTGATAAAACCGCGTCTGTTTCAAATCGATATCAGGTAAATGCAACATCGCTTGAATCTCCTCTCGGGTGAGCTGCGGTAACTTATACACCAGAATGGTTTCGATCAGATCGTGGAAACTCCAGGACGCTGTAGCGTCGGGTTGTGTCACCGCCGTGGTCAGCAGCGTCCGCGCCTGGACGATCGCGTTGGCCGGTTCGGCAACAAGCAACTGAACCAACTGCAAACCCGGCGTAGCCGCCGGCCGGTCGGCGAAATCCTCCAGATACACTCGCTGTACCCCAGGCAAGATCGAACAGCGACCGGATGGGCCGGAGAGGGCTCCACTTCCGCCGCCCGATTGGGAAAAATAACCACAGCCTGCCACGGGCGCTCAACGTTGCGCCGGTACAGATAGAGAAAGATATCACTGAACCAGCGGGGGTAAAAAACCTTGCGCTGAAACTGAGTCTCGATGAAGACCAGTGGCAGGGCGGGATCGGCGCCTGCTGGCGTCAGCACCTCGTCCAAGCGGGGTATCCACTTAAGTCGGGACGCTTTACAGGCTGAGCCGGTAGGGGCGGTTCGCGAACCGCCCCTACGGGGATTCCCTAGTAGCGCCGGCATTTTGCCGGCTGTTGACTGGCGTCGAATGCCCTGAGGCCGGCGGG
>CAIMUS010000293.1 GCA_903844665.1 uncultured Pseudomonadota bacterium | reverse complement strand
GGATTGATCTTGAGTTCCTCGAAGGCTTGGTTCAACGCCTGCCGGCTGAGGCGGGAGCGGCTGAGCAGCAAGGCCAGCACCGCCGCCACGTTATACAGGGCCACCATGGGACCCATCACCACCACCGCCGTCGCCTTGGCGGCGGCGGCGTTCTGGCCAGCGGCGGCGGAGGCGTAGATGATGACCGGCAGGCCGACGAAAGCCAGGTTGCCGCGAAACGCCGCCTGTAAAAAAGTACCGATGGCGGCTCGGGGAATCGCCAGCAAGCGCGCCAGTCCGTACCCTATCACGGCGCCCAGTCCGGTAGCCGTCGCCATCACAAAGAACACCCGGCCCGCTTCGCCGAACAGAGGATTGGCAGCGGCGATTTCGGAAAACAGCAGACAAGGCAGAGCCACCCAGTAGGTCAGTCGCGCCATGTCCTGCAAGGTGGTGACGGACAGAAACCGCCTGGACCTGAGCACCCAGCCCAGCGCCATGACCAGGAAAACCGGGGCCAGCGAATTGACGATGGCTACATAAGAGCCATTCATGTACGCCGCGCCGGCCGTGCCGGCCGGGTTGTCGGACCGCCGCTCACACAGGCACGCCCGATAGGGATGCCGATGGCCTCACCGTCCCCGGCCCTTTCCTCTGGCGCCGGACGGCTTGCGAGGTGCATAAGGATTCTCGCCCGCCCGGAATTCGATCCGAACCGGCGTTCCCCACAGATCCAAAGCGTTGCGATAGAACTTGCTCAGATAGCGCCGATAGGTGGCCGGCACATGCTCGATCCGGTTGCCATGAATCACGATCAGGGGTGGATTCTGGCCGCCCTGATGGGCATAGCGCAGTTTGATGCTGTGACCGTGCACCAACGGCGGCTGATGTTTGGCCAGCGCGTCTTGCAGAATCCGGCTGAGCTCCGGCGTGGACAGGTGGCGGGTGGCGGCCCGATAGGCTTCGCGCACCGATGGCAGCAAATCCATGATTCCCGAACCGTGCAAGGCGGAAATAAAATGCAGCCGGGCGAAATCCAGAAAATTCAGCTTGCGGCTCAGTTCCCGCCGCACCGTCTGCCGGGTGTCGACGTCCAGGCTGTCCCATTTGTTGACCGCCAGCACCAGCGCCCGGCCGCTGTCCAGAATATGTCCCAGCAGCGTGGCGTCCTGTTCGGCGATTCCCTGCCGTGCGTCCAGCAGCAGAACCACCACGTGGGCCTGCTCGATCGCCTGCAAGGCTTTAATGACGCTGAATTTCTCGATCGTCTCGCTGACCCGGCTGCGGCGTCGCACCCCGGCGGTATCGATCAGCGTGTACGCCTGGCCGTCCTTCTCGAAAGGAATGGCCACGCTGTCGCGGGTGGTGCCGGGTTCGTCGAAGGTCAACACCCGCTCCTCGCCCAACAAACGATTGACCAGGGTGGATTTACCGACATTGGGCCGACCCACGATAGCCAAACGGATCCGCCGTTCGTCGGGCGGTTCTTCCGCGGCGACGGCAGGCTCGACCGCGGGCAGCGCCCCCAGCGCCGCATCCATCAGATCCGCCACGCCCCGGTTATGGACGGCGGCAATGGGATGGGGTGGTCCCAAACCCAGGGCATGAAACTCGGCGGTGACCGTATCCGGATCCAGGTGTTCGGTCTTGTTGACCACCAGATACACGGGCTTGCCCAGGCGTCGCAGGCGGACGGCGATTTCCTCATCATCGGCGCTCAGACCGGCCCGCCCGTCCACCAGGAACAAAACCACATCGGCCTCTTCCAGCGCCTGCCGGACCTGGCGGGCAACCAGACCTTCCAGTCCCTCCTCCGCTCTGGTCAGCCCGCCGGTGTCGACCACCAGATAGGGGCGCGGACCGACTTGGCCGATACCATACTGGCGGTCGCGGGTCAGGCCCGGTACATCGGCCACCAGGGCGTCGCGGCTGCGGGTCAGACAGTTGAACAGAGTGGACTTGCCCACATTGGGCCGGCCCACCAGGGCGATCAAAGGTAACATGGGCTGGAGTGAGGGGCTGAATGACGTCCCTGTCCGGCGGTGGGGTGGCGGACTCTCCCCCGCTGCCGGGGGAGAGCAGTTAAGGCTTGGAGCCTGTATGAAAACTCCCTCCCCCCTTGTGGGGGAGGGTTGGGGTGGGGGGGAACGTGGGAGTTAGAACCTACCGCAGCAGTTTAACCACCCTTCACCCCCACCCTAACCCTCCCCCCTCAAGGGGGAGGGAATCGGTGGCTATAACGACCGCGCCGGTTTGATTCCCCAGAACTCCAGGTCTCAAAATGGACGCGGTTTAGATACGCTCGGAGAAAAGCGGTTTACAGCGGTGTCGGCAGCGATTCCGACAGCGCGCCCGGCAAGGCTTCGGCTTCCTCCTCGGCTTCGGCCTCGACCTCGGCCGGGGGCTTGAGTACCAGCACCCCCAGCGGCGGCAGGTTCAGGACCAGCGAATAAGGCCGGCCCATCCAACTGACGGCCTCGGTATGCAGCGGATAGTCGTTGACCACGCCGCTGCCGCCGTACTGCTGGGCATCGGAATTGAGGATTTCCGTATAGGTGCCGGCCCTGGGCACGCCGAGCCGGTAACCGTGCCGGGGCACCGGGGTGAAATTGACCACCATCGCCAGAAAATCCTTATCCTTCTTGCGAACATAGGCCAGTATCGATTGATCGGCGTCATGGCAGTCGATCCAATCGAAACCCTGCCATTCGAACTCCTGGTAATGCAGCGCTTCGGTATCGTGATACAACCGGTTCAGGTCCTTGACCAGCGCCTGTATGCCTTTATGGAGATCGAACTGCAACACATACCAGTCCAGCACCTGGGTGTTGTCCCATTCGGTGCCCTGAGCGAACTCGGTGCCCATGAACAGCAACTTCTTGCCGGGATGGGTGAACATATAGGTATAGAGCGCCCGCAGATTGGCGAAACGCTGCCATTCATCGCCCGGCATCTTGTTCAGCATGGAGCCTTTGCCGTGCACCACCTCATCGTGCGAGAAAGGCAGCAGGAAATTCTCGGTAAAGGCATACAGCATGCTGAAGGTCAGCAGATCGTGGTGATAGCGGCGGTGAATCGACTCCCGGCTCATATAGCGCAGGGTATCGTTCATCCAGCCCATATTCCACTTCAGGCTGAAGCCCAGGCCGCCGACATAGGTCGGCCGGGTCACCTGCGGCCAGGAGGTGGATTCCTCGGCCATGACCAGCGCGCCGGGATGCTGATCGTGCACCACGGTGTTCATCTCGCGCAGGAAATCGATGGCTTCCAGGTTTTCCCGACCGCCGTACTGATTGGGAATCCACTCCCCTTCCTTGCGGCTGTAGTCCAGATAGAGCATGGACGCCACCGCGTCCACCCGCAAGCCGTCGATATGGTATTCCTCCAGCCAGAACAGGGCGCTGGAAAGCAGGAAGTTCTTCACTTCATAGCGGCCGAAGTTGAAGATCAGGGTGGACCAGTCCTTATGCTCGCCCCTGCGGGGGTCCTCGTGCTCGAACAGGGCCTCGCCGTCGAACCTGGCCAGGCCTTGGGCGTCCTTGGGGAAATGGGCCGGCACCCAGTCCAAAAACACGCCGATGCCGTGCTGATGGCAGTAATCGACGAAATACCGGAAATCATCCGGCTCGCCGAACCGGCTGGTGGGGGCGTAATAGCCGGTGCACTGATAACCCCAGGATGGATCGTAGGGATGCTCGGTGATCGGCAACAGTTCGATATGGCTGAAGCCCATGTCCTTGACATAGTCCACCAACTGCCGGGCCAACTCCCGATAGTTCAGGAATTCCCCTTCCCAACCGCGCTGCCAGGAACCGAGATGAACCTCGTAAATCGACATCGGCGCATGCAGCCAGTCCCAGGTCTTGCGCTCTTCCAGCCAGGCGGAATCGGTCCATTGATAGGGCTTGTCGGGCACCACGATATTCGCCGTGCCGGGACGCAGTTCGAAGCGCTGGCCATAGGGATCGGACTTGAGAAAGACGCTGCCGGAGTGGCGGTTGCGGACCTCGAACTTATAATAGACCCCCGGCGTGAGATTGGGGATGAACAACTCCCATACCCCGCTGCCGCCCCTGACCCGCATGGGATAGATCCGTCCGTCCCAGCGGTTGAAGTCGCCCACCACGCTGACGCGCTCGGCGTTGGGCGCCCAGACGGCGAACAGCACGCCGCCGACGCCGTCCGCTTCGTGGGGATGGGCGCCGAGGAAGCGATAGGCGTGCCAGTGCTTGCCCTCGCCGAACAGGTACAGATCCAGATCCGGCACCTGGGGCGGGAAACAGTAAGGATCGAAGGAAATATGCTCGCAATGCCAGTCGTCGCGCCAGATCAGCCGATAGCGCTCGGCAACCTCAGCAGGGCTGCCGGACCACTCGAACAGCGCGGTGTCCGCCACCCGCTGCATGGGCCGCCCGCCTTCGGCAATACTGACTTCGATAGCATTGGGGACAAAAGCACGCACCATGATCCCACCCCCCTCGGTCGGGTGTCTACCCAAAACCGAAAACGGGTCGTGGTGACGGGCTTCGATAATTCTCTGCAGGTCTTCGTTCAATTGTGAGCTTGCCACGGTTTTTTCCCGGTTGTTGTCGGAGAAATTGACCAATTTACTATAATAGTTATCGCCTTATTATACTCCCTGGAAGGCACTGCGTATCAAAAGCATGTTTGGAGCAGCGACTCAGGGTGTCTGAGCCTTCCTCTGGAACAACTCCGATCGTGATGCGTTCAACGAGCGGCGTTAGCCGCTCGATCAACGATAGCGTGGTTGCACGCTTCTTTCCCGATTGACAAGGAAAGCATCCTTGCTATAGTAAGAACTATGGCTAAAGTCACCAGCAAATTACAGGTCACCATACCCAAAGCTTTGGCGGAGCGCTTTGGGATTCATCCCGGTGATGAGATCGAATGGAACCCCGCCGGAGAGTCCATTCGTATCATTCCTCGCAGCGCCCCCAGCGGGGTTACCTACTCGGTAGAAGACCGGCTGCGGTTTTTCGATCGGGCTACCCAACGCCAGCAGGAACGGGAACAGTATCCTGTCGCTGCAGCGGGGGAAGATCGAGGCTGGACTCGCGACGAACTCTATGACCGTGCTCACCCTCGTTGACACCAACATTCTGGTGTACCGCTTCGATCCCCGTTTTCCTGACAAGCAACGGCTTGCGACGGCGCTGCTGCGAGAAGGTATCCAGCACGATACGATACGCTTGCCTCATCAGGCCATTATCGAGTTTGTCGCCGCTACGACTCGCCCGCTGGCGGGTGGGCAGCCATTGCTCACCCCCGACGCAGCAAGGCGTGAAGCGGAAGAGTTCCTCATTCAATTCAAGGTGCTCTATCCCACCGAGGACGTCGTCCGTACTGCCTTGCGCGGCGCCGCCGCGTATCAGTTGTCCTGGTTCGATGCTCACCTCTGGGCTTACGCCGAACACTTCGGCATTCCGGAAATCCTGTCCGAGGATTTCCAGCACGATCGTTTGTATGGATCGGTACGCCTCCGAAATCCCTTCCTCTGAATAGGGTATCCACTTAAGTCGGGACGCTTTACAGGCTGAGCCGGTAGGGGCGGTTCGCGAACCGCCCCTACGGGGATTCCCTAGTAGCGCCGGCATTTTGCCGGCTGTTGACTGGCGTCGAATGCCCTGAGGCCGGCGGG
>CAIMUS010000292.1 GCA_903844665.1 uncultured Pseudomonadota bacterium | reverse complement strand
CTGGAGTTTGGACGAGAACCAGCGCCAGTAGAACCAGAGCCAATATCGGAGCCGATCACGGAGCCACTCCCACGTAGTTGGCCAAATGCGCCGGACACGCTTCGTAGCCCTGGGAATGAGCTGGAGTTTGGACGAGAACCAGCGCCAGTAGAACCAGAGCCAATATCGGAGCCGATCACGGAGCCACTCCCACGTAGTTGGCCAAATGCGCCGGACACGCTTCGTAGCCCTGGGAATGAGCTGGAGGGTGGAACCATCTTAGGAGGCATTGGCTTGGGCGCTGCATTGGTCGGATTGGCGGCAGGAGCTGCAACCTTTCTTTGGTCTAAGAAGACCGCTCCGGCTTGGATGGACGAAATTAACCCAATTACGCGCCAGCCGTATCGCAACCAAGAGGAATACGACAAGGTTCACGGGCGCTAGCCAGCGCAGCCCGCGTAGGATGGGTAGCCCGCGTAGCCCGCGTAGCCCGCGTAGGATGGGTAGAGCACAGCGAAACCCATCATTGAGCGGTGGCGGCAAAATGGGTTTTGGCTATCGCCTCTACCCATCCTACAACTACTACAAAGGACAGATGAATTATGTGTGGAATGCGAGTTAAGCATTGTTAGACAGAATGGTTGGTACGCGCACCAAGTGTATTTATGTTGATTATATGCTCACAAAACAGCGTACCAGTGAGGTTAACTACAGAGAGGTGGCAGCACATCGTGCACCGCCATCCAGAAATGGCAGAGCAGCGGGAGCGAGTGTTAGAAACTGTGATGGAACCCGAACTGATCCAACGGGGAGACTATGGCGAGTTGCTGGCAATCCGTTTTTATCCCCAGACACCATTGACCAACAAATATCTGGTCGTAGTGTATCGGGAGGTCGACCGTAACGACGGCTTTATCCTGACTGCCTATTTTACCAACCGGCCATCGGGCAAGAGGGTGACTTTATGGAAGCGCTAAAGATAGTAGAGAAACCCAGCGACATCACGTGGGATTATGACGAAGAGGCTGATGTTTTATATATCTCCGTGGGCGAGCCATGTCCGGCACTTGGGATGGATATCGGTGAAGGGGTGATCCTGCGCTATGACGAAGCTAAAAAAGAAGTCGTGGGATTGACCCTGATCGGATTGCGCGAGCGCCTGCAGAAAGGGTTGAAAGGCGATTAACTCTGGAGCAAGCGTAGGGTGCGTCCCTACGCACCTTACAGCCCGCGTAGCCCACGTAGGTTGGAGATGAAAAGCCCGCTTAGGTTGGGGTAAATGCAATGAACTTCAACATAATACCGCTACCGATACCTTCTTCGCACGGTGTATTGTCACCTTGCAATATGAGCAGGATCTTCTATGCTCTGTGTATGCGTGTGATGAAAAACTGTAGCTAAACTGTTCACTATGATCCGTGACCTGAGCCTGACCCTGCGCACCTTGCTGGACGATCCGGCCCTGGCGCCCACTTTCCCGGAGCTGGCGGCTGCGCAGATCGTGTTCGACCGGCCGACAGAGCAGTTCAATCCGGCCCAGGCAACGGTGGATCTGTTTCTCTACGATGTCCGCGAGAATCTGGAACTGCGCAGCAGCGAGACGCTGGTCGAGCGCAACAATGGCCAGGCGGTCATCCATCCATCGCCCCTGCGGGTCGCCTGTTCCTATCTGGTCACCGCCTGGCCGGTCGGTGGCGCGGAACTGCCCTTGCAGGAACACCGCCTGCTGAGTCAGACTTTGCAGGCGCTGTCACGCCATCCGACCATTCCGGCCTCGTTTTTACAAGGCAACCTGGTCGGACAACAACCGCCGTTGCCCATGCTGACCGCGCAAGCCGACGGCCTGAAAGATCCGGCCGATTTCTGGACCGCTATCGGCAACAAGTTGCGTCCTTCCATCAGCGTGACCGTGACCATTGCCATGGAGCGGTTCGCGCCGGTGACCGCGCCGATAGTGATTACAGAAGAAACACGTTTGGGAGAGCGGACCGGACCTGAAGGGGAAACCATCAAGCCGGCCACCCGCCAGACCCTCGTACGCATCGGCGGACGAATTACAGATGCCAACAACCTCCCTGTAGTGGGCGCCAGGGTGACGTTGCTCCGAATCGGTTTGGGGACGTTGACCGACGCCGCTGGACGCTACACCCTGACATTACCGCGACCCGGCGCCTACAACTTGAGGGTACGGGCGGGCGCGACCGCGAAAACCGTGCGGATCACCGTCCCGGCTCCGGCCGGGAGCAACTACGATGTACAACTTTAGGTCACCTTAACCGCTAAGGAGTAAGGATTATGCCGCAATATCTGTCACCAGGCGTCTATGTCGAAGAAGTACCCTCCGCGATCAAGCCCATCGCCGGAGTCAGCACCAGTACCGCCGGCTTCATCGGCATCGTGCCAGACAAAATTCACCTGATCGCTAAAGGTGAACCGGCGAGCGATGGTTCACCAACCACTAAATTCGTGGATTTCACCTTTCCCACGGCCGCCAAGACCCCTAAGCTTATCACCAGTTGGACTCAATTCACCAAAACCTTCGGCGACCTGATCGGGGACGAGACGGCGGCGGCGACTACTGATTCCGATCCGGCAATCGATGCGGGCCAGCGGCGTCTGGTGCATGCGGTTTACGGCTTCTTCAACAACGGCGGCAGCCGTTGTTTTGTCGTGCGGATCACCTCGGCGACGGATCTGGACGCCGCCCTCAGCGCCTTCGCCGCCATCGACGAAATCGCCCTGGTGGCGGCGCCCGGCATCATCGATGACACCACCCGCGACAAACTGGTGACCCACTGCGTCAATACCGCCGACCGGTTCGCGATTCTGGATGGACCGGAAAGCGTCACCGACCTGACGACTCTGACCCGGACGTCCGCCGATACCAATCCCGGCGTGATGCCGAAAAAAACCGATTACGCCGCCTGGTATTTTCCCTGGATCAGAGTGTTCGATCCGGCCACCAAATTGCAAACCTCTACTGGCGATGGCGTGATAGGCGTTCCTCCCAGCGGCCATCTGGCGGGCATCTATGCGCGGGTCGATACCCAGCGGGGCGTGCACAAGGCGCCGGCGAACGAACCGATTCTCGGCGCGTTGAATGTCACCCAACCCTTGAGCAAAGCCGATCAGGACGGCTTGAATCCCAAAGGCGTCAACTGTATCCGCGTGCTCAACGACAATATCTTCGTCTGGGGCGCCCGCACCGTCGGCGGCGACGCCAACGCCGATTTGAAATACATCAACGTCCGCCGCACCCTGCTGTTCCTGCGGGAATCGATTGACGAAGGCACCCAGTGGGCGGTGTTCGAACCCAACACGCCCGGTCTATGGCAGAAGATCACCCGCAATATAACGGCCTTCCTGACCAATGTATGGCGTTCGGGGGCGCTGTTCGGCACGACTGTGCAGGAAGCGTTCTATGTCAAATGCGACGCCGAAACCAACCCGCCCGAGTTGCGCGAACTGGGTCAGGTGGTGACGGAGATCGGCGTGTCCATCGTGCGGCCGGCGGAATTTGTCATCTTCCGCATCAGCCAGTTCACCGCGCCCGCCAAGTAAAGAACGCGGATGGTCACCTCCTACCAGAGCCCCGGTGTCTATCGGGAGGAGATCTTTCTCCAACCGGTAGCCGCATTGCCGACCGGCATCCCCGGTTTCGTGGGGCTGGCGCAGACCAAACAAGCGGCCACGGCGACCCCGGTGCTGCTGCACCGGATGGAGGACTTCGCGACCGTATTCGACAGCCCGTCTGCGAGCTATCTGGCGGCGGCCGTCACTGGGTTTTTCGAAAACGGCGGCAGCCGTTGTTATCTCGCGCCGGCGGCTCCGAACGCGAGCAACGGGCAGAAAGCCTTGACCGCTGCACTGGCCACCTTGGGACCCTTGCCGGATCTCGATCTGGTGGCCGTGCCGGACGCCATGCTGCTGCCCGACAATGACGCTATCCTGCTACAACGGGAGGTGTTGCAACACTGTGCCAAACACGGCGATCGCCTGGCCATCCTGGATGCGCTGCAAAACTGCTCGGTGGACACCGTACTGGAACAACGTGACCGTATCGTGCAGGGAATGCTGGAGCCGCTCAACGGCGCCTTGTACTATCCCTGGCTGCGAACCGCTGCCGACCGCTGGGTTCCCCCCTGCGGTCATGTGGCGGGCATCTTCGCGCGCACCGATAATCGCGTGGGGGTTTTCAAAGCGCCGGCCAACGAGGAGATGCGGGATGTCTTGGATCTGGAAATGGTCATCGATAATTCGGTGCAGGACCGGCTTAACCCCGAAGGGGTGAATTGCCTGCGCGCTTTTCCAGGACGGGGCATCCGTGTCTGGGGCGCGCGCACCCTGAACCGCGATCCTGCCTGGCGCTATGTCAATGTCCGTCGGCTGTTCCTGACGGTGGGGCGCTGGATCGACCGGAACATGGCCTGGGCGGCGTTCGAGCAGAACGATTCCCGTTTATGGGTGCGGATTCAACGCGAATTGGGCGCCTATCTGACCGGATTTTGGCGGGCCGGCGCTTTGCAGGGGCAAATCCCTGCGGAAGGTTTTTATGTGAAATGCGATACCGACACCAATCCGCCGGAAAACCGCGAGACAGGCCAGGTGATTACCGACATCGGTCTGGCGGTCGCCGCACCGGCTGAATTTATCGTGGTGCGCATCATTCACCGGGCGGGCACGACGGCAACCGTCTAGCCCGATGTAGCGAACAAACAACAATCTTTCTCTCACAATCCTAGCGTTAAGGAGGTTTAAATGCCTACCGGAACCCGTACCGATCCCTATCGCGGCTTCAATTTCATGGTCGAAATCGATGGCATCACCCAGGCCGGCTTTCAGGAATGCGGCGGTCTGGACGCCAGCACCGACCCCGTCGACTATCGCGAGGGCGCCGACCCGAACCACGTCCGTAAATTGACCGGTCTGAACAAATACTCTCCCGTCACCCTCAAGCGCGGCATTACCGATTCGGATGAATTATGGAAATGGCGCCAGACGGTGATCGATGGCAAGGCCGAACGCAAAAATGGCTCGATCGTGCTGCTGGATGAGACCGGCGCCGAGAAACTGCGGTGGAATTTCAGCAATGCCTGGCCTTCCAAGTGGACCGGTCCCTCGTTCAATTCGACCAGCAACGCCGTGGCCATCGAAACGCTGGAAATCGCGCACGAGGAATTGAAGAAAGCCTGATTCCAAATCCGGCTATAGGGTTAGGCAGGTGCAGGCTGAAAAAACAGCTTGTAGGAGCGAGCTTGCTCGCGAACCCGGCGTGGTAGCCGCAAGTTCTTGTCGCGAGCAAGCTCGCTCCTACAGGCGCCTGTCTGAACAGTTCACCGGAACGCTTCGATGCCAGCAGCGCCGGTTGGCGCTGAATTGTAGGAAATGACATGTTGCAAACAGAGTTCCCCTTCACCTTGCCGATGGGTTATGTCGATCCTGACGGCAATCTGCACAAGGAGGGCGTGATGCGTCTGGCCACGGCGTTCGATGAGATCGCGCCCCTGAAGGATCCGCGGGTGCATAATAACCCGGCCTACCTGCTGATCATTCTGCTGTCGCGGGTGATCACCCGGCTGGGGACACTGGAGCAGATCAATCCCAAGATTGTCGAGAGCTTGTTCGCCGCCGACCTGGCGTATTTACAGGACCTGTACCGCCGCCTCAACGACAGCGGCGCCAACCGGGTGCATACCCAGTGTCCGTACTGCGAAAAGGAATTCGAGGTGGAGTTCAGCGACCTGGGGGGGTCTGGCGCTACCCCTTAGAGCGGCTCTATGAGGAGGTGGCGTATATTGCATTTCATTTTCACTGGCCGCACGAACAACTCCTGGCGCTCGACCATATCGAGCGGCGCCGGTGGGTGCTGGAAATCAGCAAGATCAATCGACGCTTGAACGAGCAATCCGAAAGTTCATAGGGTAACCGGAGAACGAACGCTATGCCTGCTTTGGGTTTGAGTGCCGCTTTCAGTCTGGCGACCAACCTGTCGGGGATCCGCGCCGATCCCTATCAGGCATTTAACTTTCTGATCGAGATCGAAGGGATACTGGCCGGCGGATTCTCCGAATGCAGCGGCCTGCAGGTGGAGACGGAGACCTTCGAATACCGTGAAGGCGGCCTTAACGACTATATGCACCGCTTCGCCGGGCCGACCAAGTACCCGCCGTTGATTCTTAAACACGGCCTGACGCAGATCGACGGTCTCTGGGCTTGGCACCAGGATGTGGCGCAGGGCAGAATCGAGCGCAAGAACGGCACCATCTATCTGCTGAACAAGCAGCAGATCCCGGTGATATGGTGGGATTTCAAAGAGGCTTTTCCCTTCCGCTGGAGTGGACCGCAGTTACAGGCAAATTCCGGTCAGGTGGCTATCGAGAGCGTGGAACTGGCCCACCGGGGCCTGAGCCGGCCCAAGCTGGCGAGCCTGTTGGCAGGTATCGGCGCCGAAATCAGTGGTTCCCTGACGATTTCCGGAGGGCTGTTCTAGTGTCCGCTGCGTTTGCTGAAGAAAGCCTGGCAACAGTGAGGCGTGAGGCGTGAGGCGTGAGGCGTTAGTGGCTGCTGCGTCTGCTGAAGACAGGCCGGCGACCTCCGTGCTTGCAGAGGGGTTGGCCGGACGCTTGGCGCAACGCGGCAGCAAGCCGCTCGGAGTGATCGACGTGCGCCAGCCGCAGCAGCTTTACACTCGTGCCGCCGGCTGGTTCGGGCAACGTCTTCCATTACTGAATCAACTGCTGACCCGTTACCACGATGGCGGGGAGCAGAGGACTGGAGCCGGCAATTTCGTTTACCGGGCGATCCCTTCTTTTCCGCCGGAAACGCCGACTGCGTTT
>CAIMUS010000291.1 GCA_903844665.1 uncultured Pseudomonadota bacterium | reverse complement strand
GTGATCCCGAGGCGTGGCGGTTATTTCGCCATCTCGTCCCCGCCAAAGCGCCGTTTGTGTATACATGAAATTGCCTAAAAAAATTTTTAGATCAAAAGCTTAGGTGGGGGTAAAGAAACTTCTTCCGAAAGTCGTGCTAGTTGTCGGCTGCTATCCCCAGCGCAGTAATCACCGCCACCGCCCCAAGCCTTCTGACCAGAATAACCCGTTCCATACCACGCGGTGCACCTTGCTCCTCATACTCCGCTTTGAATGGATTGGGTTCATACCTTTGCTGTACGCTGACACCTTGCTGTCTGAGCAGTTGTACCAGGTCGGTGCGGTGTTGAGCGAGATATTTTTCAATTTCAGCCGGAAGTTCGATAAACAATTTTACGTCATGCATGTAATTTGCTCCGTTGGTATGTATGGGTAGATCCCATCGTGTTAGTTTTGATTCAGTATCAATCGTTATCCGTATGAACCATTTTTAATTTTCCAATTAAGATTATTTATTACACCAGCCTTTTCTTCAACATCTTGACCTATGTCAAGGAAGGCGGGTAGGGTAGGCATGGCCTACGTTTTCCTGTAAACCCCGATTAGCAGCATTGTAGGGTACGACTGCGTACCCTCATTCCCCTACCGGGCAAGGCCCGGAAAAGGTACGCGATGCGTACCTTACACTGGCTATAAACCTTCTGATTGCATGCTTCTTACTGCAATCTCCTATCCAACATATTGATCTGGATCAAGGAAATATTTATTTTATCCGCTAACAGCCACAATCAGCCGTTGGCATGGCATCCTACGCAGGCTTACCAGGTTTTCGGCTGAAACTTGTTGTCATTCAGAATCCGCACCGTATCGCCGGCCTGGCCGATCACGAATAATCCCTCGCGATAGGCAAACCGGTCGGCCTGCTCCTCGATAACGATCCCGGCGACGGCGCCCAAGACCTGTTTATCGGCATATTCCGGGAAAAACTCCCGAAACTGGCCCAGTCGCTCCAGTTGCTCGCGCACGTCATCGACTTTCAGGGTGCTTTTGACCTCGACCAGCACCACATAGCCATCGTTCACCACCAGGATATCGATTTCCATACTGCGATCATCGTACTCGGCCTGGACCCGCTGGAGAACTTTGTGCACCGGGATATTGCGATCGGCGAACAGCGTTTTGCAGGCGGGCGCCACCATGCCTTCGACAAACTTGCCCCATTTGCCGGTCAGGTCATCGACATTGCGGCTGGTGCGCGCAACAATGGCTTTCAACTCATCAAGTTTACGGTCTGTATCCCGAAACTTTTGGTCCGTATCCCGAAACTTTTGGTCGGTTTCCCGGAACAACTTCCAAACTTCTTCAAGGGTGATATCGGCAGGCATGAGGGGTAATCCTTGGAATGGCGTTGACAGATGTTAGACCAGATTTTACTTGCCGATACAGAAAGACGCAAAAATCCGCCCCGATAAATCCTCGCTGGTGAATTCCCCAGTAGCAGCCTGCAAGCGCCGGAAACGCTACGCTTTGCTTCGCTTATTCCGGCCTACGCTTGATAATATAGAGTCTGGCCGGAAACCTCTGTTCTGTATTGTTGTAGGATGGGTAGAGTCCCAGTAGGGTACGCACCGCGTACCATGATATGCCGCATGGTCCGGTAAAGGTCGCAGTCACCCTACCTGGCTCCCACAATCTGCAATCGCGGCGAGGGCGCCGCTCCCACAGTCTGCAATCGCGGCGAGGGCGCCGCTCCCACAGCTTGTAGAAAATTTATCGCCATTTTTTTGTCTACCCCGGTTGTATTTTGCGAAAAAAGCATCAATATATGCGCCCACTTCATCAATACATTGTACGAGGGCCGGCTACCCTGATCGAGTCGGCGACTATGATCGATTTTGTCAATCTCAACAAAAGGTTATACTTCTATGAGCGAAACAATGTTGTCCGCCGAAGAAGCCGAACCTCCCGGTTCGGCGGCGCCTGCGCCTGTCTTTTTCAAACCCTCTCCGCCCTCCTCTGATTCCCCTCCCTCTACCTTTCCCTTTCCCCTCCAGCTTCAGTCCCCTCCCCGTCCGGCCCGCACCGTGCCGCGCCTGCTCATCAGCGCGCGCAGTCAGGCTTTTCGCCAGCGGTTTTTCCCGGACGCCACGGCGCGGGAATGGAACGACTGGCGCTGGCAGAACAGCCACCGTATCCGCACGGTCGAGGCGCTGGCCCGGATCATCCGGCTGTCCGCCGATGAAAGCGAGGCCATCCGCCGCCATCGCGGCCCCTTACCGGTCGGCATCGGCCCCTACTACGCCAGCCTGCTGGATGAAGCCGACCCCCGCCAGGGCCTGCGGCGCACGGTCGTACCCGCCACGGCGGAATACCGGCGGCTGCCGGGAGAATTCGAAGATCCGTTAGGAGAAGACGCTCATAGTCCCGTACCCGGCTTGGTGCATCGCTACCCTGACCGGGTGCTGTTTCTGGCCACCGGCATCTGTTCCACCTACTGCCGCTACTGCACCCGCTCGCGCCTGGTCGGCGCCACCGGGGAAAAGAGCGTCAAGAAGAGCCAGTTGGAACAGGCGATCGCCTATATCGAAGCGACCCCCCAAATTCGCGACGTCCTCATTTCCGGCGGCGATCCGCTCAGCCTGGACGACGACCGTCTCGACTGGTTGCTCGGGCGGTTGCGGCGCATCCCCCATGTGGAATTCCTGCGCATCGGCAGCAAAATGCCTGTGGTGCTGCCGCAACGGGTCACGCCCGCGCTCGGCCGCGTGTTGAAACGGCATAAGCCCTGGCTGAGCCTGCACTTTACCCATCCGGACGAACTGACACCGGAAGTCGCCGAGGCCTGTGGCCGTCTGGCCGACGCCGGCCTGCCGTTGGGCAGCCAGACCGTACTGCTCAAGGGCGTCAACGACGAGGTGGACATTCTGCGCCGGCTGTTTCAGGGCCTGTTACGAATCCGGGTCAAGCCGTATTACCTCTACCAATGCGATCCAGTTGCCGGTTCGGCCCATTTTCATACTTCCGTGGACAAGGGGCTGGAAATCCTGCGCGGTCTGCGCGGCCATACCACCGGTTACGCTATCCCGACCTACGTGGTGGACGCCCCCGGCGGCGGCGGCAAGATTCCGCTGCTGCCCGATTATGTGGCCGGCCGCGAGGGTGACGATCTGCTGCTGGAAAACTATGCCGGTCGGATTTACCGTTATCCCGACCCCAACGGCTGCCTGGGCGCCGATAAAACCGTGCTGTCGGAGCGGAGTTCATGCGCATAGGGATCACCTACGACCTGCGCGAGGACTATCTCCAGGCTGGCTACGGCGAGGAGGATACCGCCGAATTCGACCGGCCCGACACCATCACCGCGCTCAGTGACGCCCTTAGCGCCCTGGGCCATCAGCCGGCGCCCATCGGCAACATCCAGCAACTGGCGGCGCGGTTGGTGGCCGGCGAACGCTGGGAGTTGGTGTTCAATATCGCCGAAGGTCTCCACGGCTTCGGCCGGGAAGCCCAGGTTCCCGCCCTGCTGGACGCCTTCGGCATTCCCTATACCTTCGCCGATCCTCTGACCGCCGCCCTTACCCTGCATAAGGGGATGGCCAAGCGGGTGGTGCGCGACAGTGGCCTGGCGACGGCGGATTTCGCCGTGGTGGAGACGGCAAGCGAGACAGCGACGGTCGATTTACCCTATCCCCTGTTCGCCAAACCGGTGGCCGAAGGCACGGGCAAGGGTATCGGCGCCGCCTCGAAAGTCCATTCCCCGGAGGAATTGCGCGCGGTGTGCCGCCGGTTGCTGGACCGTTACCGGCAGCCGGTGCTGGTGGAATGCTATCTGCCGGGGCGGGAATTTACTGTCGGTATCACCGGAACCGGTTCCAAAGCGGTGGCGTTGGGCGTGCTGGAGGTGACGCTACGGGACAGCGCCGAGGCGCACGCCTATACCTACCATAACAAGGAGCATTACGAGCAACTGGTCGATTATCGCCTGTTCAGCGATCCGCTGGCGGACGAGTCGAGCAGAGTCGCCCTGGCCGCCTGGCGGATTCTCGGCTGCCGCGACGGCGGCCGGGTGGATCTGCGTCTGGACGGACAGGGACGGGCGAATTTTCTGGAAGTCAACCCTCTGGCCGGTCTGCATCCGCAACATTCCGATCTGCCGATTCTCTGCAGGCTGCTGGGCATTTCCTACGTCGACTTGATCGGGCGCATTCTGGACTCGGCCTGTGAACGCCGCCTGCCCCAGCCTGACGGCGCCAGGAGCACAGCATGATCCGCTCGACCGGGCCGATCGTCATTCTGCATGGCGAAGTCCCGCCAACCGCTCCGCCCGATGAACAGGATGTCCTGGTCCAGGTGGAGCAGGTTGCGCAAGCCTTACAGTCCTTAGACTATCCGGTGGCCATCCTGCCCCTTACCCTGGATTTGGCCGGCGCCCGGCGGCAACTCGAAACCTTGCGTCCCCGGCTGGTTTTCAATCTGGTCGAATCGATCGCCGGCAGCGGTCGTCTGAGCCTGCTGGGACCGGCCCTGCTCGAGGAAATCGCACTGCCCTACACCGGCGCCCCTTACACCGCGTTGTTCCTCACTTCCCATAAGCTTCTTGCCAAGCAGCAACTGCGAGCCGCGGGTCTGCCGACGCCCGCTTGGCTGACCGCTGCCGCGGCACAGGCCGATGCGGCGCCAGGACCCTGGATCGTCAAATCCGTCTGGGAAGACGCCTCCTTTGCCCTGGACGACAATGCGCTGGTCCGGTCTTTGCCGGAACTGGACGCCGCCCTGGCCGAACGGCGCCGGCGACTGGGCGGAGAGTGGTTCGCCGAAACCTTTATCGACGGCCGTGAGTTCAACCTGTCGTTATTGGCCGATGCCGGCAAGCTGGTGGTGTTGCCGCCCGCAGAGATCTGCTTCGACGATTTTCCGCCTGGCAAGGCCCGCATCGTCGGTTATAAGGCCGAATGGGATACCGATTCTTTCGAATATCACCATACCGTAAGGCGTCTTGCCTTTCCGGAGGCCGATCGACCCTTATTGCAACAGATGGCCATGCTGGCCTCGCGGTGCGTTGATTTGTTCGATCTTCGCGGTTATGCGCGAGTGGACTTCCGCGTGGATAGCGATAATCGCCCTTGGATTCTGGAAATCAACGCCAACCCCTGTCTGGCGCCGGATGCCGGCTTCGTCGCCGCCGCCCAACAGGCCGGGCTGACCTTCCCCGCGATCGTTCAACGCCTGCTGGCGGCGGCGCCGGGTTGGAGCCGCGATGCTTAACCTACGCTTCGAGCCGGAAGCGGCGGACCTCGAGCGGGTGGCGGAATTGCTCGGCGCCACGCAGTTCTTCAGTTCGGACGAAATAGCGGTCGGGGTCGAACTGGTGGCGGAGCGCCTGGAAAAAGGCCAGGCGAGCGGTTATGAATTCGTACTGGCCGAACAGGAGCGACAATTGGTAGGATACACCTGCTTCGGGCCTGTACCCTGCACGCACAGCAGTTACGATCTGTACTGGATCGCCGTGCATCCCGAGCTGCAGGGGCGAGGAATCGGTGCGCGGCTCCTGGCGCACAGCGAACAGCGGATCGCGCAAATGGGGGGATGGCGGATTTATATCGAAACCTCGGCACGGCCCCAATACAGCCCCACTTGTGCTTTTTACGAGCGCTGCGGCTATCGTCAGGAAGCCTTGCTGGCGGATTTCTATGCGCCGGGCGACGGCAAGGTGATTTATGGCAAAGCCTTGTAAAGATAGGGCGTAACCAGTCATCCGCTCACCCGTAGGAGCGAGCTTGCTCGCGAACACCGGGTTGCCGCCAACCGTTCCATTCGCGAGCAAGCCCGCTCCTACAGGCGCTATGCTTCAATTAAACCGTATCAGGAAAAAATAAGGCATTTTCTCATTATCCAGCAATTGAATTATTGCTGAAGAACCAGCACGCTCTTCACCCGGTCCCAAGGGGTCGACCTTAACCAGTGCATCCTTTTCTTCGCTGGCTTGAACGGTGCTTATATGAATGCCATGCTCGTCGAAGAAATGAACCTTGAACCTCGGCCATATAGTACTCAGCGTATCATTTTGCATGACAACCCTAAATTCGTAACCCCTGAGATTTTTACTGTTCACTTTATTGAAAATAATATTTTTTAAATATTTTTCGTTCAAACCGATAACCTGATCGTATTCTATCCTGGTCAGCCCCGGTAGCTGACCTTTCAACAAGGATTCAATCTCTTCAAGAGATTTTGCCAACGCCGGCTTTACCTTATTCAGTTCCTCCTTAACTTTCGCCGACTCCACTCTTAATTCAGTATTTTCCTTGTTTAAAAGACTTATCCGCAGACCTAATAACAAGACGATAAAAAGGTTGGCAACCAATACCAATGCCAAGAGGCCCAACAACAGCTTGCTGCGGTCACTCCAGTGATGCCTGTCCCTGCTGGAACGCCGGTGCCGATGGGAGCGATGTTTTCTTCTCGACCGCTCGGTGATTCCCGTAGGCGCATCCCCGGCAACCGCGTCCTCGAGCGGATCCGAGGCTATGTCGGCTTCTTTAGACTCACCACCGGCTCCACTTCGGGCACTATTCATCCCATCGGCCGTCATCACTTACCTCGTGCTCCGCAATCAATTTGGCTTCACCCCGGATCATGGCCACTCTATTTCCTCCTGGTCCCCGGTCGAGTCGCCTTCGGGATTCAACAGCAGCACTCTGTCAGAAAAACTATCGGCCAGCTTGAGCGCGATTTCCCGCGGCACCAGGGGAAAATCATAATCGCTATCGAAACTGCGCACGATCCCCAACCGTCCCCTGGCCAATTGAATCTGTTGCTGTGGAGTCACCCGTACAAAACGAATATGAGACCCGTCCTTAAAGTTGTAAGGAATATCCGCCGCGCTGTCGTTCAGGCGATGACTGGCAATCAGTTGACGGGCCCGGGCCTTCTCTTCTTTAAGCTTTTTCTGAGCCTCACGGTCGCGATTCAACTGCCGGTCATGGTCCTGTTTACGGGCCAGTTCCTGTTCCAGACGGCGCTGCTCTTCCGCTTTCCGGTTTACCTCGGCGGTAGCGGCGGCTTTATCCTTTTTACTTTCATGGAACCGCTTACGCGCCTCTTGTTCCTGCTTTTTCAGGTCTCCGGCGGAAACCAAACCCGCCTTCAATAACTGCTCTTGTAATGACATATCAGTATTCCTCCTCCCGCTCGGTACTTTATCAGTCCGCCGCCGTCCGGACTCAATACAAAATCCGGGCACGGATGGTGCCGGGAATGTTGCGCAACTTACTCAAAACCATAGCGCTCATGGCGGCGTCACCGTCAATATCGATCACCACATAGCCAATGCGCTCATTGGTTTGCAGGTATTGCGCGGCGATATTGATATTGCCTTCGGAGAACACCCGGTTGACCTGGGAGAGCACACCCGGCTCGTTGCGGTGAATATGCAGCAGGCGGTGCTTGCCGGGATGCTCGGGCAAGGCCACCTCGGGAAAGTTGACCGACGACAGAGTCGAACCGTTATTGCTGTATTTGATCAGTTTCACCGCCACCTCGATGCCGATATTGCGCTGCGCCTCTACGGTGCTGCCACCGATATGGGGAGTCAGTATCACATTATCCAGCCCGCACAGGGGTGACATAAACTCTTCCTCGTTCGACTTGGGCTCTTGCGGAAAGACATCGACCGCGGCTCCCGCCAGTTGGCCGCTGGCCAGCGCTTCAGTCAACGCAGCCACATCGACCACCTTGCCGCGGGCGGCATTGATCAGCACCGCACCGGGACGCATCCGCGCCAGTTGCTCCGCAGCGATCATATCGCGGGTCAAAGGGGTCTCCGGCACATGCAGACTCACCACGTCGGCCAGCGCCAACAGCGCCTCCAGCGATTCCACGGCGCTGGCGTTTCCCAGCGCCAGTTTGGGCTCGATATCATAATAGACAACCTGCATCCCCAGCGCTTCGGCCAGCAACCCCACCTGCGTCCCGATATGGCCGTAACCCACGATACCTAAGCATTTGCCCCGCGCCTCATAGCAGCCCTCGGCGGACTTCAACCAGCCACCCCGATGCGTCATGGCATTGCGCCGGGGGATATCCCGCAGCAGCAGAATCGCCTCGGCCACGACCAGTTCCGCCACGCTCCGGGTATTGGAAAACGGCGCGTTGAACACCGGGATACCCAGCCACTGCGCCGCCTGCAAATCCACCTGATCGGTACCGATGCAGAAACAGCCGATCCCGATCAATTTCCCGGCCCGCTCCAGCACCTTGGCGTTTAACTGGGTACGGGAGCGAATGCCGATCAAATGGGCGTCGCCAATTCGCTCCAGCAACTGCTCTTCCGGCAGGGATTTCTCGTGATATTCGATAGTGGTATAACCATCGGCCTCGAAGCTTTCCACCGTGCTTCGATGCAGCCCCTCCAACAGCAGAACCTTGATGCTGCTTTTGGGAAGTGAGGTTTTTTTCATAACAGCCAGGCAATCCAACAGGTGTAAGATAAGTCAATCGCCAAGCGATGGCGCTTGAAAGAAGGCAACCATACCCCTTTTGCTTTTTCCAGACAACAACTGCCCGAGATCCCTGCCCCCATGTCCACCGCTTCCGCCACCGCCCTGCTCGATGGCATTCGCGCCTTCCTGACGCCCGCCCAGCTACGCACCGATCCCGACAGCCGCCTGCTCTATGGCCGGGACTGGACCCACCAGCATACCCCCGCTCCCCTGGCGGTGGCGCTGCCGACCACGGTCGCCCAGGTGCAACGGCTGGTACAATACGCCAATGACCAGCGGCTGGCACTGGTGCCCTCGGGTGGACGCACCGGTTTGAGCGGCGCCGCGGTCGCCGCCCAGGGCGAACTCGTCGTCTCTTTCGAGCGGATGAATCGTATCCTCGACTTCGACCCCATCGACCGCAGCGTCACCTGCGAGCCTGGGGTCATCACCGAAACTTTGCAACACTATGCCCGCGAGCAGGGCTTATTCTACCCCATCGATTTCGCCGCCCGCGGCTCCAGCCATATCGGCGGCAATATCGCCACCAATGCCGGCGGCATCAAGGTGATCCGCTACGGTCTGACCCGCGACTGGGTCAGCGGGCTGAAAGTGGTCACCGGCAAGGGCGAGTTACTGGATTTGAACAAGGGGCTGATCAAGAACGCCAGCGGCTACGACCTGCGCCATTTATTCATCGGCAGCGAGGGCACGCTCGGGCTGATCGTGGAGGCGACTTTACGGTTGACGTCGCCGCCGGGCCCATCGAGCGTGATGGTGCTGGGTGTGCCCGAGTTGGACGGTGTGATGGCCATTTTCGACGCCTTTCGCAATCGTCTGACCCTGACCGCTTTCGAGTTTTTCTCGGCCAAGGCGCTGCGCCATGTGCTGAACAAAGGACTGCAACGGCCCTTCGAAACCGCGACTCCCTACTACGTTCTGGTGGAGATCGAACACACTTCGGCGGCCACGGTCGATACCGCCCTGGCGGTGTTCGAGCAGTGCAGCGAGCAGGGTTGGCTGGCCGACGGGGTCATCAGTCAGAGCGAAACCCAGGCGCAGGAACTGTGGGCGCTGCGGGAAAATATCACCGAATCCATCGCCCAGTACCAGCCTTACAAGAACGATATTGCCGTCAGAATTTCGCGGGTGCCGGCCTTTTTGCGCGCAATCGACGCCCTGCTGGCCCGCGAATACCCCGACTTCGAGGTCATCTGGTTCGGCCATATCGGTGACGGCAATCTGCATATCAGCGTGCTCAAGCCGGCAGCGCTGGACCAAGCCGGTTTTCTGGCCAGATGCCGGCAGGTGAACGAGCAGTTGTTCAGTACGATTCGACAGTACGGCGGCAGCATTTCCGCCGAGCATGGGGTGGGATTGATCAAACAGCCCTATCTGCACTATAGCCGGGACGAGGCGGAAATCGCCTATCTCAGAGCGATAAAAGCAGTCTTCGATCCCAATGGCATTTTAAATCCGGGCAAGATATTCGCCTGAACGAAACCTGTCTTATACTTACTCAAATACCGCCCCCGCAGGAACCCACCCGAGATGAAACTAAGCAGCCCGAGCTTTCCAGACAGCCATGTTATTCCCGATGAATATGCGCTCTGCACGCCGGCTCCAGGTGCGCATCTGACGCTGGCGCCGAACCGCAATCCGACGCTGGTGTGGAGCGATCTGCCGGCGGGAACCCGCTCCCTGGCGCTGATCTGCCACGACCCCGACGCTCCCACCAACATCGAGGACATCAACCAGGAAGGCCGGACGATCCCTGCCGCTCAACCACGGGGCAGATTCTATCATTGGGTGCTGGTGGATCTGTCGCCGCAACTGGGGGCCATTCGCGCCGGGGAGTTCTCCGAAGGGTTGAGTCGGCACGACAAGCAGGGTCCCGAGGCGCGTCACGGCGCCCGCCAGGGGCTTAACAGTTATAACGAATGGTTCGCCCGCGATCCGGAGATGGCCGGCAAGTACTTCGGTTACGATGGTCCCTGCCCGCCTTGGAACGACACCATTGCGCACCGTTATATATTCATCTTGTACGCGCTCGATCTGGAGCGCTGTCCGGTGGAAGGTGAATTCAGGGCGGCCGACGTGCTGGCCGCCATCGACGGGCATGTACTGGCTACGGCCAGCATCACCGGGCTTTACACCATGAATCCCACTGTCAAAATTTAACTCTTAGCATCATCGAGGAGAGCAAAACTTATGCAACTGACCAGTTCCGCTTTTCAGGGCAACCAGCCGATCCCCGGCGAATACGCCTTCGCCGTCCCCGATCCGCAGCAACATGTCACGCTGAGCGCCAATCGCAATCCGCCGCTGGCCTGGAGCGAGTTGCCGGCCGGCGCCAAATCCTTGGTGTTGATCTGCCACGATCCGGATGTCCCCAGCAAACCGGATGATGTCAACCAGGAAGGCCGGGTGGTGCCGGCGGATCTGCCGCGGGTGGATTTTTTCCACTGGGTGCTGGTGGACCTGCCCCCCGAGCCGGCGGCAATCCAGGCCGGTGAGTTTGCCGACGGCGTCACGGCGCGCGGCAAAGCGGGGCCGGCGGGACCGCGCGGCACCCGGCAGGGAATCAATAATTACACCGACTGGTTCCAGGGTGATGAACAGATGGGCGGCAATTACTTCGGTTATGATGGTCCCTGTCCGCCCTGGAACGACACCCTGGTGCATCATTACATCTTTACTTTATACGCCCTGGATGCGGAGCGCTGCCCGGTGGAGGGGGATTTCACCGGTCCGGCGGTGCTGCAAGCCATCGCCGGCCATATCCTGGCCAAGGCCAGCCTGACCGGTACTTACAGCCTGAATCCGGCGCTGAAAGCCTGAACCCAATGTAGCCTGGATGGAGCGGGAGTAGGGGCGTGATTAATCGCGCCCCTACCGGGCGGAGCGCAATCCAGGTTCCTCCCCCCTTTTGCATACGGCGCCCTACGCTTACGCTATTGCGCTCTACGCTGACTTACCGGCCTCATCCTCTCTGGCCCTGGCATCCAGTCCCCGCAAATAAGCCAGTTTTTCGGCGATCTTGATTTCCAGGCCCCGCTGTACCGGCTGGTAATACCGGCGCTCTCCCAGTTCGGTCGGGAAATAAGTCTCGCCGGCGGCGTAAGCCTCGGGCTCGTCATGGGCGTAGCGATACTCCTTGCCATAACCCAGTTCCTTCATAAGGCGGGTGGGCGCATTGCGCAGTTGCAGCGGCGCCTCCAGAGAACCGTAGTCGCGCACATCCTGCATGGCAGCCTCCAGCGCCAGATAGACCGCATTGCTCTTGGGCGCACAGGCCAGATAGACCACCGCCTGGGCGATGGCCAGTTCACCCTCGGGACTGCCCAGACGCTCATAGGTTTCCCAGGCGTCCAGGGCCAGCCGCAAGCCACGCGGATCGGCATTGCCGATATCTTCCGACGCCATGCGAACCACCCGCCGGGCGATATACAGCGGATCGCAGCCACCATCCAGCATCCGGGCGAACCAGTACAGGGCGGCATCGGGATGACTGCCCCGCACCGCTTTATGCAGCGCGGAAATCTGCTCGTAAAAAATATCGCCGCCCCTGTCGAAACGCCGGACGCCGCCGGTCACCACATCGGCCACGGCGGCGGCCATATCCTGGCCGGACTCGACCAGCCCGACGGCCAGTTCCAACAAGGTCAGAACGCGACGGGCATCGCCGTCGGCGGCCTGAACCAGGCTGTCGCGCTGCGCTTCGGTCAGCTCCACCCCGCGCCCGCCCAGACCCCGTTCGCTATCCCGCAGCGCCCGCTCGAGCAGTTGCTTGAGGTCGTCCTTCGTCAGCGGCTTCAGCACATAAACCCGTAACCGCGACAGCAATGCCGCATTCAGCGCAAAGCTGGGGTTTTCCGTGGTCGCGCCGAGCAGGATCAGGGTGCCGTCTTCCACAAAGGGTAGAAAGGCATCCTGCTGGGCTTTATTGAAGCGATGCACCTCGTCCACGAACAAAATGGTGCGCCGCCGCTCCGCCTGCCAGAGCGCCCGGGCCTGTTCCACCGCCGCGCGCACCTCTTTCACTCCGGCCAGCACCGCCGATAAGCCGAGAAACAGAGCGCCGCTGTAATCGGCGATCAGGCGGGCCAGGGTGGTTTTGCCCGTACCCGGCGGTCCCCACAACACAAGCGAGTGCAGTTGGCCGCTGACGATGGCCGTATAGAGCGGCTTGCCGGGAGCCAGCAGATGGGACTGTCCCGCCATCTCTTCCAGGCGGCGGGGCCGGATCCGGTCGGCCAGCGGCCGCAACTCCAGCCGGGCAGCCGGAGGACTCTCATCAACGGGGCACATCGCCCACCACATCCACACCCTGGGGAGGGACGAAGCGCAGCAACCCGGGATCGATGGGTACATTACGCTGTAAATGCTCGAAGCTGAGGCGGGTGCGCTGGTTGAAGGCATCCTCCAGTTCGATGATTTTCAGCACATCGCCATTGAACGCCACCCGCAGTTTCTTGAATTCCGGCTGTTCTTCTTTCGGACGCAGTTCGTACCATTGCAGGCCGTCCCGGACGCCCGAGCCGCTGACGATAAAAGCATCCTCCAGCGGCGCAGCGCCGCTCAATAACGCCAGCGGCGTGGCGCTCAGGGCTTTATCCAGCAGGCGCACGGTCACCTGCTGCAAGTCCTTATCATACAGCCACATCCGTTGGCCGTCGGCGACGATCAATTGGGACGGCGGCTGCCGGTAGTCCCAGCGGAAGCGGCCGGGCTTTTGCATGAACATCTGTCCCTTGGAAGTCTCCAGCGTCCGCGACCGTTCATCCAGAATCGTCTGGGTAAAATCCGCCTGCAAGGACTTCAGATCGCGAAAATAGCCCTGCACCTGCGAATCGGCGGGCGCGGCCAGGGCCGACGTTCCCAGCAATAAACAGAGCCAGGTGAGATACACGGATACTCTAGGCATAACTATTGTTCTCTCCGAAAGTCGAGTTAACGCAAAACCATTCACCCGCTCGAACATGGTAGGATAAGCAGCATAGCTTGCAACCGGAAGAAACACGATGGCCGAACACCAAGTAACGCTTCGCTGGCAACGCCGCTCGGCGAATTTCGACTACCAGACTTTCGACCGCACCCATACTCTGCACTTTTCCGGGGGACAGATATTATAGGGTTCGGCATGGCCCGGAGATTCGAGGTAGATACACGATGGATATCAAAGAACTGCTGCAAACCTGGGAACAATCCGCCGGGGTGAAACTGGCTCCCCAGGCGTACCAGGTTCGTCTGTCGCTGCACGACGCCGCCCGGGTCGCCGCCCTGGCGGAAATGTACCCTTTAAAGACCGAAACCGAGATCATCACCGCATTACTGGCGGTCGCCCTGGACCTGGTGCAAACCTCCTTTCCTTATGAACAGGGCAGCCGGGTTATCGCCGAAGACGAATTGGGCGATCCCATCTTCGAGGACGTGGGTCGTACTCCCCGGTTTCTGGCGCTCGGCAAGAAACACGCGGAGCGCCTGCTGCAAGCTCAGGAAAGTTGAGCTAAGCTAATATCATCCAGTACAAAGTGTCGAGAACAGCACTCATGTGGCAATCAATCAGCAGAAGAAGACGGCCATTGCTATTCGGGTTGGCCTGTCTGCTGGCCGCCTGCGCCAGAACCCCGGCCCCGGTGGATGAAGCTTCCTTCCCCCAGCAGATCATCAAACCTCAGATTATCAGGCCTAACCGGTCCAATCCCTGGGTGCTGGTGGATACCCGGCGGGATACGGTATCGATCATGAATGGCGACCGCCCGGTGGAGGTGTTCTACCATATCGCCACCGGCAGCGGCGGCGTCGGCTTCAAGCGCTGGCAGGGCGACGAGGTAACGCCACGAGGCGTATTTCGCATCGGCTGGATCAACTGGCACAGCCGGTTCAAAACTTTCTTCGGTCTCGACTATCCCAATCGGGAGTATGCCGATCAGGCCTATCGGGAAAGGCGGATCAGCGATTTTGACTATTCCAGCATCCGCTATGCCCTCGATATGGGCACGACGCCACCCCAGAATACCTCCCTGGGTGGCAGCGTCGGCATCCACGGCGTCGGCGCCGGCGATCCCTCGATCCACGCCAGCTACAATTGGACCAGCGGTTGCGTCGCGCTGGATAATACTCAAATCGACCGTTTTGCCCAATGGGTGAACATAGGAACGACAGTTGAAATTCGTTAGCCCGTGGCCCGGGCAGCTACCTGGTAACTACCCATTGAATTCAGCAAGTTATTGATTTATCTATAGGCCATCTTATCTTATTCGGACAGCCGTGATGAATAACCGCAGTCGAAATAAAGATAATTTGGGTCGCCCCGATGAATAGTCACTTTACAAATCCGCCTGTTTAAGGCAGTATCCCCTCGTGGATAAACATCCCATCCTGTGTTAACGTATCCGTTAACGTCATATCCATGTTTGTTGACCCCTCTTAAATAAATAAGGAGCGTAAACAATGAGCTTGAAAACTCTGGCTAAAGTTTCTGCCGTGGCCCTGGTGGCCGCTCTGACCGTTGGCTGCGCCAGCACCAGCGAACTGGAGAAGGTACGGCAGCAGGCCGTAGCGGCGCAAGGCACAGCTAACGATGCCAAGCAGACCGCAGACAATGCGCTGGCCACTGCGAACCAGTGCTGCGCTGACAATGCCGCGCGGATCAATGCGCTGGAACAGGCCATGAACAAAGGCTACAAGAAGAGCATGTACAAATAAGCCGTTCGCGGTAAAAAACCCCGTGGCCTGTCGGCCGCGGGGTTTTTTTTATGTCTGCTCGAAACGTGGTGGTCAGGTAGCGTTCGGAGAGACCCGACGGTCACCCAAGGTTACCGTCTCGAACCAGGTTCGATACGACTCTCTGCGATTCAGCCAATCGATCAATTCGGCGAAGTTGACACCAATCCGGCGCCGGCCGGCTCCACCGCACTGGCGATCGGCACCGGGATGCCGCTGCCCTGCTCCACGAGCAGTTCGATCGCCTGCATATCGATGGCCGTCTCCGGCCTGGATTTGGCCTTGGCGACCTTTACGGCGCCCTCCACGCTGACATTCATCGGCAGATCGTCTTCTTCCAGCGGGGAATGCACCTCCAGGAACAGGGTATCGGCCAGCCAGCCCGCTTTGATCGGCTGATCGACAATATACACCGGCGTGCCCAACGGCACGATGCTGAACAACTGCTCGATATTTTCGGGATACAAGCGGACGCAACCGTGGGTGACCCGCATCCCGATGCCCAGGGCTTTACGTTCGTCGGTGCCATGGATTCGATAGCCGGGGATCCCCAGATATAAGGCGTAATGACCCAGCGGATTCTCGGGATCGCCGCCCGGTATCATATCGGGCAGTTCTTCGCCGTCGGCGGCGTGTTCGCGCTTGACCGAGGCCGGCGGATACCAGGGCGGGTTCTTGCGCTTGTCGATCACCGAAGTTTTTCCCAGCGGCGTCTTCCAGTCCATCCGGCCGATGCTGACTGGATAGGTGATGACCACCGGTTTCTGCCCCGCTTCCGGCTTGGGGTAGTAGTACAACCGCATTTCCGAAATATTCAGCACCATGCCGTCCCGTGGCGCGTTGGGGAGAATATAACGGCTGGGCAGCACGATCGGCGTGCCCTCTCCCGGCGTCCAGCGGCTTATCCCGGGATTGGCCTTGACGATCTGGTCATAGCCTACGCCATAGCGCCGGGCGATTTCCATAATCGTATCGTCCTGCTTGGCGTAGACCACTCGCACCCCACCGACCAAATCCACATCCGGGGGCGGCAGCACGAAAGTTTCGGCACGGGCGACCAAACCGGTGAGCCCTCCCAGCGCCCCCAGGGCAAGGCCCAGCAACAGCCGGGTCAACATCGATTTGCGCATCATTCACTCCACATCGATCACGGTAGATAAATAAAAAATCAAATTTTTCAATCACTAAGTCTTATTACACGATTTGACAGCGCAACCGCCGGCAAATTGCATCGGCTATCGTGCGCCGCATCGAGCGGCAATCATGGCCGGACAGGGTAAAATAACGTTGTTATTCCAAGCAACCCTGAATTGGAGAACCGCACGATGGACCCCGATTTCTGGCGCCGCCGCTGGCGCAAAAACGAGATTGCCTTCCATCAGCAGGACATCAACACCCATCTGCAACACTGCTGGAACCGCCTGGAGTTAAAGCCCGGCGAGCGTGTCTTCGCGCCCCTGTGTGGTAAAAGCCTGGATCTGCTCTGGCTGGCCGGTCAGGGTCACCCGGTGCTGGGGGTGGAAATCAGCCGGCTGGCGGTGGAGAGTTTTTTCCGGGAAAACGGTTTGAACCCAAAAATCTGGCAGCAGGATCGCTTCGAGGTCTGGCAGGCCGACGCCTTTACCCTGCTGTGCGGCGATTTTTTTGCCCTTATTCCGACGGATTTGAGCGATGTGGCCAGCGTCTACGATCGCGCCTCCCTGATCGCCCTGCCACCTGCCATGCGGCAGCAATACGCCCGCCATCTGACAGCCATACTGCCGCCGTCGGCCAGATCGCTGCTGGTCACTCTCGAATATCCTCAGGAAGCCATGCAGGGACCACCCTTTTCGGTGGAAGAACCGGAAGTACAGGCGCTATATGAAAATGCCTACGACATCGAACGGCTGTATGTCCACGATGCCCTGCCGGAGAATCCCCGCTTCCACGATCGCCTCAACCGTCTGGAAGAAAAGGTCTATCTGCTCAAGCCCAAGGCCGCTTCCGTGGCGCTCTCGTGATGGCGGCTGTTCAGGACCGTAGGGCGCATTAGCGCAGCGTAATGCGCCGCATGAACTGGCCGGCGAGGACGCCGGCGCTCCCAGGGCCGTGACGCATTAGCGCAGCGTAATGCGCCGCATCAGCAGCAGCATGACGGCGCAATACGCTTCGCTATTGCGCCCTTGTATTATTAATTTGGTGATGTCATTATAGGTTTTAGGGATATTCCCTGCCTTAAGATTCACCCCTGGAGGGCACTCCAGGTTCGAGCGACTGGATGCTGTTTGCGCCCTTGAGACACCAAGCTCGT
>CAIMUS010000290.1 GCA_903844665.1 uncultured Pseudomonadota bacterium | reverse complement strand
TTACCGATGTCTCCGAACAGGTGTTACCTATGTCTCCGAACATCTGTTACCGATGTCTCCGAACAGGTGTTACCTATGTCTCCGAACAGGTGTTACCTATGTCTCCGAACAGGTGTTACCTATGTCTCCGGTCCATACACCCTCCCCCACGAGGGGGGAGGGAACTGAAGGGTAACGGTTACGGGAAAACTATAGGTTTCAAAATAGACGCGGTTTAGCACAGCGTAATGCGCCGCATGAGGCGGCGGGTGAGCTGAAACCATTCGGCGGCATACGGCCTGTGACGGCCTCCGCCCTACGCGAGCTTCAGCGTGTCGGCTCCATGCTTTTGTTAGGCACTTTTGAGCCGGGTTTACCCTTGATCGCGGAGAGAAGCTCATCCAGGGTCAGGTCTGCAAACAGTGCGTCGCGTTCCTTGGTATAGTCACCGTACCCCGCCGTAAACTGATTGAGAAAACGCACGGTGTCCGCAAGTCCAAGCTCTTTTGCGAGCAGAGTCAGCGCCTGCTGCGTGATTTCGCTCAGGGGTTTTGTCTGTACATTCATCGGGTGACCTCTGTGATCAGGGCTACCAACTTAAGGCGGGACAATCCGACCCTGGGAGCGCCGGCGTCCCCGCCGGCCTCAGTGCATTCGACGCCAGTCAACAGCCGGCAAAATGCCGGCGCTACTAGGGAATCCCCGTAGGGGCGGTTCGCGAACTGCCCCTACCGGCTCAGCCTGTAAAGCGTCCCGACTTAAGTGGATACCCGTGATCAGCTCAAGGGGAGAAACGACTTTGGTCTGCAAAGTGTCCACCGTTTTGGCCCGTCGTAGGAACCAGGTAGGGTACGCATTGCGTACCTTTTCCGGACTTTGCCCGATATGCCGCGGTACCGGTCTTACGCGGGGAATGATGGTACGCGATGCGTACCCTACCGGCTGCGCGGCCTTAGCGAGGGGACGTTGTTTACCTGCTATAGAAAAACCACCCCGGCGCTGCGCGCCACCCCTCCTTATCCAAGGAGGGGAAAAACCGATACCTCCCCCTATTAGCGCAAGTGGGGAAGAGGGGGCTAAACGGTTACACCCAAAACGGCAAGTTGGCGTTGGAACCTTCCGACTGCCCCCGCCCGGCCGGATCAACCGCCGGTTCCGCCGGCCAGTTGCCGGCTCAAGGCCGCAAACTCGGCCAGATCGAGCATCTCCGGCCGTACCCCTGGATCGACTCCGGCGGCCTGGATCGCCGCCGGGGTCAGCAGCCCGGCCAGGGTGTTGCGCAGGATTTTGCGGCGCTGCGAAAAAGCCTGGCGCACCAGCAACGCAAAGTTCTGTGCATCGCCCACCTGAACCGGCGGCTGGGCCCATGGCAGCAGGCGCACGAAGGCGGACTCGACCTGCGGCGGCGGCGAGAAAGCGCCAGAGCCGATGGTAAAGAGAAGTTCGACCCGGCAGCGGTACTGCACCATCACCGACAGCCGACCGTAAGCGGCCCGGCCGGGAGCGGCGGCCAGCCGTTCCGCCACCTCTTTTTGCAGCATGAAGTGCATATCCTGAATAGCCCCGGCCTGCGCCAACAGATGAAATAACAGCGGAGTGGCGATGTTATAGGGCAGATTACCCACTATCCTGAGGTCGCGCTCATCCCGGCGCAAACCCGCGAAATCGAAGCACAGGGCGTCGGCTTGATAGAGTTGCAATTCACCCAATCCCCGGCAGCGGGTTTCCAGCACCGGAATGAGATCGCGGTCCAGCTCCACCGCCTCCAGACAGCCCACTGCAGCCAGCAGCGGGCGGGTCAGCGCCCCCAGACCGGGGCCGATCTCCACCAGATGCTGGCCGGTCTGGGCCTGGACCACCTTAAGGATATGCCGGATCACCCCGGCGTCATGGAGAAAATGCTGACCGAAGCGTTGGCGCGGGCGGTGGGAAAGAGTGGTAGGCTTAGACACCGCACCGGCGGCGGGCGCGGGTGACGCGAACCATGTCCAGGGCGGCGCTAACGGCCGCCTCGAGGCTGCCCAGGTTCACTCTGCCGGTACCGGCCAGCTCCAGCGCCGTGCCATGATCCACGGAGGTGCGCAGCAAGGGCAAACCCAGGGTAATATTGACGGCTTTGCCGAAACCCTTGTGTTTCAGCACCGGCAGTCCCTGATCGTGGTACATGGCCAGCACCACATCGGCGCTTTCCAGATACTGGGAGGTAAACAGCGTATCCGCCGGCAGTGGTCCTTGCAGCCGCAGGCCTTCCCGCCGCAGCCGGTTCAGAGTGGGTTTGATAATTTCCTCCTCCTCATGGCCCAGATAGCCGTCCTCCCCGGCATGGGGATTGAGGCCGCTGACCAGAATGCGGGGTTCGGGAATGGCGAAGCGGGCCCACAGATCCCGCTCCAGAATGCGAATGACCGCCTCCAACCGTTCCGCGGTAATGGCGTCCGCCACCGCCCGTAACGGCAGATGGGTCGTCACCAGAGCCACCCGCAGACCGGGAGCGACCAGCATCATCACCGGGATGGGTACGCCGCACAGTCGCGCCAGGTGGCTGGTATGGCCGAAAAAAGGAATACCGGCAGCATTGATCACCCCCTTATGGACCGGGCCGGTCACCAGGGCAGCGAAAGTGCCCTCCAGACAGTCCCGGGCGGCGCGTTCCAACGCTTCCAGGACATGCCTGGCATTGGCCGTGTCCAGCCGGCCCGGATCCGCCGACTTGCCCAAGGCGACCGGCAGCACCCGCAGCCGGCCTGCCGCCTGCGCCAGAGGCGCAGCGGACGGATCGAAGCATTCCAGCGTCAGCGGCAGACCCAGCAGCCGGGCGCGCTGCTCCAGCAGTTCGGGCGCGGTGACGACGACGATATCGGCGGAATGAGCCTGTTGCGCCAACAGCACGCAGAGATCCGGGCCGATACCGGCGGGTTCACCGGCGGTAAGGACCAAGCGGGGTGGATCAGTGTTCACAACCGTGGGTGCTCATTGACCGGTGGTCGTTTTGGGCAGGCGGATTTCCACATAAGCTTCATCCCGCAGGCGCCTTAACCAGGCATTCCATTCTTCCTCGACCCGGCGTTTGAACAGGGCCTCGCGGGTTCTGGTGCGTCGATCCTCCTCGGTATCCTGCTTGGACGGCTCCACCAACTGCACGATGTGCCAGCCATAAGGCGTTTTAAAAGGCCGGCTGAATTCACCCACCTTGAGTTTACTTAGTTCCGGTTGAAATTCCGGCGGCAGTCTGGCGGGCGATATCCAGCCCAGATCACCCCCCTTGGCGGCTGAAAGCGTATCTTCGGACTGGCTCCGCGCCAGGGCGGCAAAATTTTCTCCCCGTTGCAGCCGCTCGTAGAGCTGCTGGGCTCGCTGTTGGGCCGCCGTATCCGGGTCCGTCGCACCGGCTTTGATCAGGACGTGACGGAGATGGTAGACCTGATCCGCGGCTGGAACAGTGGCTGCCGGCGTACCCGGTGTGGCCGCTGTGTTCCTGACCTCCAACAATTTGACAATATGAAAGCCGCTGGGACTGCGGATCAGATCGCTGATCTGGCCCGGTTGCAGCCGCGGTACGATATCGGCAAACAGGCTGGGCAGTCGCTCGGCCGTACGCCAGCCCAGATCGCCACCCTCCAAAGCCTGCCGATCGGCGGAAACTCCCGCCGCCAGTTGCTTGAAATCAGCGCCCTGGCGTAACTGCTGCAGCACGCCTTGGGCTTTCTCCTGCGCGGCTTCCACTTGTTGCGGCGTCGGTCCCTCGGGCAGCGCGATCAGGATATGGGCAACATGATACTCGACGTTAGCCGAAGGAATAGCGCGGGGCAGGCTGGCCAGCGAATTGTCCACTTCCTGGTCGGAGATTTGCATTTGGCTGTCCACCACCCGCTGGCGCAGCCGGGTGAAGAGAATTTCACGGCGGATCTCTTCGCGGAAATTTGCGAAGCTCATACCGTCTTTTTCGACGGATTCCCGTAATTGACTCAAGCTGAGATTATTCTGGCGGGCCAGGTTTTCCATCGCCGCATTCAAGGTTGGATCGTCGACGACAATGCCGTCGCGTTCTGCGGCGCGCAACTGCAACTTGGTCAAAATCAGCCGCTCCAATACCTGTCTGGACAGTTCTTCCCGTGGCGGCGGGGGCGTTCCTTTCTGCCGCAGGCGCTGCTCGATCGTGGCGATGGCCTCGTTCAATTCCCGGCGGGTGATAATGTCATCGTTCACTACGGCTACGATCGCATCGAGTTGGGCGCCCGGCGTTTCCGAGTCGGGCCCAAACACCAAGGCGGCGTTGACGACGGGCGCCATCCCGACGATACAGCAGCTCAGACCCAGAGCCATGGCAAGTAACAGTTTGTTCATCGCTACATCGCTCGATTACTGACTGAAGGCCGACGTGCGGGCGGTGCGGGGTTGATAACCTGGAATTTCCTTGCTCAGGAGTTGGGTGAAACCGGCATCACCGATACTGCTCAGACCCTTCAGTTCCAGTTCCAGGATAACGGCATTCTTGGCGGGGTCCTGAGGCTGATTGCGATACTGATGGGCCAGGAGGCGCAACGCCCAACAGCATTCTTCATATTCGACTCCCGCCAGCATCTGGATGTTGCGTGCATCTATTAAGGAATAATTCCAGCGGCCTACCGCCCGCCAGCGTTCGTTAAATGTCCACAGCGTGGAAATGTCCAATTGTTTGATATAGGAACTCGGATACTCAGGTGTGCTTTGGGAGTAAAGATAGCTGAAATTGAACAGCCGTCCCTCAGCCGGACGGTAATACACTCCCGTACGCTCCTGCAGAATTTCATTGGAATCCCACTGCAGAGTACCAATCAGGCTCACTTTGGGGACGAGATTGATAGTCGTTTCCGCAATCAAGGGCGAGGTTCTACCGGTCTGAACCGGATCGGTAGGGTAAAGGGTGACCTTGCGATCCCGGAAATAGTTAATCCGACCGAGCCTGAAGATCGCTTTTTCACTGCCATCGGCGGCATTCAACAAGCGGCTGGAAACCGCCGTGGAGAGTTGATTGGCGTCGCCGAGCCGGTCGGTGCCGGCAAAGCGGTTGTCCAGAAACAGCCAGGCGTAACTGCGATCGAACAGCGCCGTCGTGTCGAAATGGGGCAGATTGTTTTGCTGACGATACGGCACATACAGGTAGAACAGCCGGGGCTCCAGGGTCAGGGTGGCGGCCCGGTTATCGCCCCAAGGCCATTCCAGTGGCCGCTCGAAGAACAAGCCGCCATCAGTGCTGGCAATAGGCGCCTGCCGGGTAGGAGCATCATTGGTCAAGGTAGGGTTAACATTCTTGGGGGCGTCCAGATCACGCAGATCGTAAGCCGTAGCGCGATAACTCACCCTGGGCGCCAGAAAGCCATAGGGCTGCTGCAAGGGCAGACTGAGCGCCGGCCAGAGGTCCAGCCGTTCGCCTTGGGTCGAACGGCCGCGGACAAAATTCACCGCTTCATTATTCAGGCCGAATTCCAGACCGGAGCCGGGGTGCAGCCAATCACCATTGAACAGCAGTTGCGGCAGCCGATCATAGGGGTCATCGTTACCTGTGAAATATTGTTCATCGAGAATTTGAAACTGCTGCAGCCGGGTCAGAAAATTCCAGTTATCGCTCTGGTAGCTGTTATCCAGCGTTCGCTCCAGATAGGTCTGGGTCAGCAGGCGCAGATGGTTGCCAAAATCTTTCAAGTAGTCGTCATCGGAAACGTACTGGTACTGCAGGTCCTGATAAAACCGGGGCCACGGATTGGCCTTGGCTTGCACAGAGAGACTCAGGCGATCCTTATCCTGGTATTGCCGGTCGTTCGGCAAATACTCGACGTTGGCCTGTCCCTGGCTACTGGGCAGGAGGAAACGGTATTCGTCAGTCAGCATCAGACCGCGCTGGGTGAGGAGTCGCGGCGCGAAGGTCATATCCTGGTTGGGGGCGATATTCCAGTAAAAGGGAATGCGCAGGTCGAAACCATTGGTGGTGCCATAGGCAAAAGTGGGCATCAAAAACCCGGACTGGCGCCGCTCGTCGATCGGAAACGAGAGATAGTTCCAGTAAAAGACCGGCACACTGCCCATCGATAGCGTAACGTGTCTGGCTACGCCACGGCCGGCTTGCTGATCAAGTTCCAGCTTCGGCATGTGCAATTGCCAGAATTCATCACCCCGGTTGCAGGTGGAATACGTCGCCTGCTGCAACTGGCTGGTTTGGCTTTCATGCTGAAAGTCGATGCGGTCGGAATAGCCTGCGGCATGGCGTTTGGGCAAATAATACTGGGCGTCGCTAAACCAGCCCGTTTTGTCGTTCGCGTGGTAACCACCCTGCTTGCCGCTGATTACCAGGTCCGGGCTGCCATAGATCAAACCCTGATTGGCCGTGAAATAGTTTTTTTGCCGGTCCAGGGTGACCTCGGGCGCGTGCAATTGCTGATTGCCCTGCTTGATGAAGACATTACCTCTGGCGACACTGGTTTCTCGGGTAGAGTCCCCGGTGTCGGCGTTGATCTCCACAGGCAGGTTCGCCGCCGCCGAACCCAGGGGCTGAGTCGCGAACTCGGCCAGGGGATCCGGCACGCACAGCAGCCAGGGATTGCTTACCAGCGGAGTCAGAGGTTTGGCGCCGTTGGCGCCGGTCCAGGGTAACAGGATGAGGACCAGACTGGTGAGTAGCAGGCGATAATCGATCACGACAATGCTTTATGGCTTTGAGTATTCTACCCGAACGGATTGTTCCCGGTGGGGCTACACAGCCGCTTGCCGCCACGGTTTCCCTGTCAGCCGATGATGGCTGCCGCCCCCGTGCGCAGGGCTCCGCACGGTTCAAGCCACGGGGGCAGGCGGATTCCCGAGAGGGCCGGTGCTGACGGTTAGCTCCAAGCGTCCCAGTATGAGTCGGGCGTCTTGCTCGAGTAGTACCGGCGAGTAAGCCCGCAGGGGCAGACCGTTCAGGCGGGTGCCGTTTTTCGAACCGAGATCCTCTACATACCAGCGTGCCCCCTTCGGCTCCCAAACTACGCGAACATGGCAACGGGAAACAGCGCTGTCATTGATCACCTGATCGCAGAGGGTGGCGCTGCGGCCGATAGTCCGTTCGCAGACTTGGTCGATGGGGCATTTTATCACACCTAGTATCGACTCGCCCTGGAACAGTGTCAGCGTCGCCCAGGAGTTATCCTGTCCCGAACCGGCTTTCTCGGAGTTGGCCGCTAAGTCGGCGCCGTAGTTTTTCCGCCAGGGTATGGGCAGGCGGCGAATCCATTGCACCCCCTGTTTCGCCAGGTCACTCGACCGGGCGCCAGAACGAAGCCGCAGCAGGGCGACGGCGATAACCGCCACCCCTACCAGCAGACCGGGCAGCCACCCGACGAACATAGTCACCGCCTTCCAAGGAGGCAGCGCAACCAATGCCAACCCGCCAACCGGCGCCTGCTTGGACGAATGAGTACAAGGGTGGAATTATCCGCTTGAGGGCCGCCGCGCGCAGCCGCAAGCTCCACCAGAACAGTCGCGGCCAGTGTCAAATCCCTGGAGCGCGTCGCCGCCTCCCATATTTCTCCTTCATGAACATGCTCCCACAGGCCATCGCTGCATAATACGAACAGATCGTCCGATTCCACCAAACCGCTGCCCAATTCAGGCCGTGGGAGTTCGGCGCTGCCCAGACTGCGGTACAGGCGGCTCTGCTCGGGATGGGTGGCCAGTTCCGACTCGTCGATCTCGCCCATATCCACCAACAACTGCGCCGCGGAATGATCGCGGGTACGCAGCAGGCGGCCGCCCTGTCGCAACTGATAGAGTCGACTGTCACCCACATGCATCCAGTGAGCCTGCCCGTCACACAACCACAGCACGACGATCGTACTGTGGGCCAATTTCGACACCACCACAATCCTGGCATGGGAGTATTCACACAACAGGGAGAGGGCTTCAGCCGGATGGTCGTGCAACATGGCCGCCTGCTGCTGGACGAATTGCCCGGCGGCATCGACCACGGCCTGGGCGCCCAGGGCGCCATCCCCATGACCGCCCAGTCCATCCGCGACCACCGCCAATAATCCCTGCCGTTCCGGCAGGGCAAACACCCCCCACCGATCCTGTTGGTCACCCCGCCCCCCAAGATGACTGGCTCCACCCCATAGGCAGTAAGGCCGATCCTCTTCCTTCATCGTATCCGGCCCGGCGGGAGAAGCCTTAAGGCGTCGCCACATTTATTCCTCCAGGACCAAGCGAAAACCCAGGTCATTGTCGCGCATATCGGGTTCCCGGCCATTGCGGTCGGCGGCGCGCACCAGCCTGGGCGCAGCGCCCCATGAGCCCCCCCGCACAGTACGATGGCCACTCTGGTCATGGTCATCGACGCAGCGCTTTTCCTCGTTATCATAATTGATCTTGTATTCGGAACAGGTCCACTCGCTGACATTGCCCAGCATGTCGTATAACTGAAAGGCGTTAGGCAGGTAGCTGGCAACCGGCGCCGCCAAGGCATAGCCATCATCGCATTGATGGATATTGCCGGCGCCCCAGACCTGCTGGGCAGTCCTGTCGGCCACATTGGCATATTTACACGCCGCGTTCGGGTCGTCACCCCAAAAGCGTGCCGTCGGGTTTGCCGCTCGCGCGGCATACTCCCATTCCGCCTCGGTCGGCAGGCGATAGCGCCTGCCGGTTTGCCCGGATAGCCAGCGGGCAAAGGCGTTTGCCTCATGCCAACTGACCTCGACTACGGGCTGTCGATCGTCGTTAAGAGAAATGCCCTTGTAAGCGCCACTGGCGTGCTCCGGCCGGAACAGCCGAAATTGAGCGTTGGTCACCTCGTGCTGACCGATCCAGAAATTATGATCGAGACAGACCTGATGCCGGGTTTCGTTGATGTACGGTTCCTTCGAATTATCATCGGCGGGGGTGCCCATCGCAAAACAGTCCCGCTTCAGGCGTACCATGGGCATCTCGATTCTGGGTTCCACCAAAATCTCCGCTGCGTTGGCGGCGCCTTGTTGCGTGGCTATCAGTTCGGCGCGCCTAGCCGCCACTTGGGGATTGTCGGGTTGCAGGGTATCCGCCCTTTCCAGATAAACCGCCGCCCGGTCCCAGTCCCGGCGCTGCATGGCTTGGCGCATTTGCTCCAGATAATCCTGGACTTGTCTGTCGGTGGCGTCCCGCTGTTTGCGTTTCGCTTCATCCTGAGTCGTCGAACGAGCGACCGCCGCATCCTGCGCCAGTTGTTCCTCCTTTAAGGTGGCCAGCCGTTCCTGATAATTCTGGTAAACTCTATAAGCCATCCCACCCAACAGGGCGAGCAGTCCGGCTAGAATGAGCAGTAACACCAGATTCTGGTTGCCAAACGCGGCGGGGCTTGGAAGGGGCAGGCGCAGGCCCGCTTTCCCGCTGTCCAGTGACCGCGCCGCCGCTTTCGCCGCCGCTCTCCATTTCAAGCCGGCGGCTGGCATGGATGGCATTCTGGAATGCTCCAGGCGTCCGGCGGCGCCCACCGCCATTCCGCCGGGTCCATCCGGACTCACTGCCCCGACTTCGGCGCGGGACCCCTCTGGGAAATCAGGCTCGCGGCGCTGGAGCAAAGCGTCTTTATCCAAGACGCCCGGCGCCGAGCTTGGGGGGACCCGACTCATGGCGCCGGCCTCGTTCTTATGGCCGGACAGCACATTGATGGTGGAGGAAGCGATGGACAATCGGGTCGAGGGTGTCTCCGGAGGTTCGACCAAAGCCAACTGCGCCTGCGAAAAAGTGGCCAGGCTTAACTTGGAGGGTGATTCTGCAGTCGGTCTTTCCCTTCCCCTGGGCGCAGCCTGCAGAGCGCCCATCGACTGCTGGGTGGTAATGTCGAAGCCGGCGGCCGTCAGCGCTGCCCGTATCTCCGCCACGGTCTGAAAGCGCTCCTCCGGGCGCATGGCCAGCGCTTTATCCACCACGACCAGAAAACCCGCGGGATAGTGTCCCGCGCCGGCCTCCACTGCGGGCACCAGGGTATCCCACATCTGCCGATCGGGGGCTTCGATCGGGGGCTTGCCGATAGCGCAGCGATACAGGACCGCTCCCAAGGCATAAATATCGGTCCAGGGACCGTAGCGATCACTGCGGGTGACATATTGCTCGGGTGGCGAATAGCCCGGCGTGACCAGACCGGTAATGCTTTTGCTGCGCTGGCTTAAGGATTGGCGGGCGGCGCCGAAGTCGATGAGCATCACGCAGCCGTCGCGAGCTCGGATATAAAGGTTACTGGGCTTGAGATCGCGGTGTAGATAACCCTCCTCGTGCACCGCTTCCAGGGCCGGCAATACTTCCTGCAGCAGCCCACGCATCTGCTGCTCGGAAAGCAGGTTTTGCCGTCTCAGCAAGGCGCTGAGCGGCTCACCGTCTTCATAATCCATGACGATATAGGCCGTCCCGTTGGCCCGAAAATAGCGCCGAACCCGCACCACGTAGGGATGCAGTACCCGAGCCAATACCCGGGCCTCGTCAAGAAAGCGGTCCAGCCCCCAGTCATAACCCGAAGTCTGCACTTCAGGAATAATGACCTGGCCCTGGGAGTTGGGGTTGACCGTGGCGCCATCGGCGCCCCGGTAAGACCATTCAGAGGGAAAATATTCTTTAATCGCTACGCAGGCATCCAGATGGGTATCTCGCGCTTTATAGGTAATCCCGAACCCACCGGTGCCGAGCACGGATTCGATGCTGTATTCCTGGAGCCGGTAACCGTTCGAAAGAACGTTGGTTTCTTGACTCATGACGGTGACGGGCGCCCTCCGATCGCCGAGATGGCAAGGCAGCCCCGCGCAATTGGACGGGCCGGACAGTCGCAACGCCCGGCGGCGGGATAGGCCCGGCTGACTGACTCAAGCGCGGGCGACAACTCTGTCATGGACGGCCTGCTGGCGGGTATGGTCATGCCCATCGCCTCGGGCGCTAGCGGTCGCGCCAGTGCGGTTTGCGCTTGGCGAGGAAGGCGTCGATACCTTCGCGGGCATCCTCGCTCTTCATATTATTGGCCATCACTTTGCTGGCATAACCGTAAGCCTGCTCCAGTTCCAGATCCAACTGCTTGTAAAACATCTGCTTGCCGACCGTGACCGCCAGGGATGATTTGGCGCAGAGGGATCCGGCCAGACGTTGTACGGCGGCATCCAGTTCGGCGGGAGGGGTCACCTGGTTGATAAGTCCCTGCTGGAGCGCTGTGGCGGCATCGATGAAATCACCGGTCAACAGCAGTTCCAGCGCCTGTTTGCGGTTGAGATTGCGGCTCAAGGCGACCGCGGGTGTGGAGCAAAACAGACCCAGGTTGATGCCGGAGGTAGCGAAACGGGCCGTGTCGGCGGCCACTGCCAGATCACAGGCGGCCACCAGTTGACAGCCGGCCGCCGTGGCGACGCCATGAACCCGGGCGATAACCGGTTGGGGCAAACGGTTGATGGTCAACATGACCTGACTGCACTGCTCGAACAGGGCCTTATGAAGAGCCATATCCGTATGCGAGCGCATTTCTTTCAGATCATGGCCGGCGCAAAACGCCGGGCCACTGCCGGCGATCACCACCACCCGCACCGCCGCATCCCGGGCCAGAATATTCAGGGCGGCTTGCAGCTCCTTCAGCAGGGCTTGCGACAGGGCGTTATACTGCTTGGGGCGATTCAGCGTCAGGGTGGCAATGCCTCCCTCATCGTGGCGCAACAGCAACGCTTCTTGAGCAATGGCGGCGGTTGGCATCGTCAGGTTCTCCGTTGGGTTGATCGCTCCCATAACTACGGTCCCAGTACCCGGCTGGCGGATAGCAGCATCACCTTGGCCAGACGATCCCGCAGGTCGGCGCCGAGTTTTTCCTTATTGCCAATCAACAGCCCCCGGGTACAAATGGTGTCCACCTTGGTATCGAAACCCCATTTCTTCTCCTGGACAGTGACCTTCTCGAAGGTATAGACGGCGCTGCCGTCCGGCAGCTTGTCGTTCAAGTCCCAATCGGTTACAGAAATAAAGCGAAAATCCTTGGGATCGTCCAGAATCACCTGCATTTCGGGGGACCTGGCCTCCGGACGCTGTACGAACATCACGGCTTTGATTTTATTTTGCGAGCCGCCGCTTTTGAGCGCCAGCAGGGCTTCCATGGTATCCACGAAGGCCACCGCGGTGTTTTTAAACTGAGGCTCCAACTGAATCATATACAGATAAGTCACGGCGGCGCCACTGTTGGGATCCCGAATGGCGATAAGATTACCCTGTTTTTTCTGCAAATCGGCGTCGCTGGCGATGCCGCTATCCTTACCGGTGGCGATAAATACGCATTCATTGCCGATTTCACCAAGCATAAACAGCTTATCGGCGAACTTGGGGTGCTGACCGAGATAATATTTAAGGGCGTCCGCCTGGGTCAGGCCCACATTGACGGGACTGGCCGGATCGTCCAGGCGCTCCAGGTTTTCCAGCGAGCCCACGCTGGGCAGGACCTGTACCGCAACGCCCTGCTCGGTCATAACGGTTTTCAGGCGCTCACCGATGGCGCTATAACCACCGCCGCTCTTGCCGGTACTGATCACCAGTGCCGGCTCGGCGGCCCGGGCGACGGTCCCCATACCCAGCACCAGAGTCGCGAGAAAAGCCAGCAGAATTTTCTTCGTCATACGCATCACCCGGATACAGTCATTAAGCCGATAGAGTAAAACATGGTTGAATAGTGCTCATTATCGCAACAAAGCGACAGCAGGCAAACTTTATATCTTCCCGTAAGCTGGCCGGCCGCCGCTGTTTCTATATAATTTTTGTAACTTTAGGAGTTACGCAGTTCAGCCTAATCACCGTACCGGGTAGGGGCGGTTCGCGAACCGCCCCTACATGCCTGAACTACTCACCGTACCGAGTAGGGGCGGTTCGCGAACCGCCCCTACATGCCTGAACTGCGTAACTCCTAAACCTATAGCAATCGATGGGTTTGCCGATGCGATTCGAAGATCTTCCCCCTGCCGCCCGTACCGAGGCCGCCCGCGCGGCGCGCGAGTTCATGCGGAAAAACGGCTACATCAGTCTGATGGAAGCTTGCGAGGCCCTGGATCTGGCTTCGCTGCAACCACTCTGGGATCGGATCATGGCGGAAGCCGGCCTGCCGGCCTGCGAGGCGCCGGCGTTCGCGGCATTTGTATGATGCCGCTAGCCGCCACCCGCTGTTGCGGCAAAGATCGCGACGGTAGCGGAACGCCAGGCCGTTACAGCAAGCCGATCAATGCCGCTGCGACTGATACTGCCGTACCTTCTGGTTATGCTCTTCCATCGTGCGGGAGAACACATGTCCGCCCGCGCCGGTGGCGACAAAGTACAGACTGTCCCCCTGAGCCGGCCTTACCGCCGCTTCGATGGAAGCGGCCCCCGGCAAGGCAATCGGTGTGGGCGGCAGGCCGGAACGGGTATAGGTGTTATACGGGGTATCGGCGCGTAAATCCTGGCGACGCAGATTGCCGTCGAAACGATCGCCCAAGCCATAGATCACGCTGGGATCGGTCTGCAATAACATTCCCTTTTGCAGGCGCCGCACGAACACCCCGGCAATTTCCCGCCGCTCCTCCGGCCTGCCGGTTTCCTTCTCGACGATGGAAGCCAGTACCAAAGCCTGGTAAGGGTTTTGCAGCGGCAGACCGGGAGAACGTTGCTCCCAGGCTTCCTGTAAGCGCCGCTCCAGCGTGACATAAGCCCGCTTCAGGAAATCCACATCGCTGGCGCCGGCTGGAAAATAATAGGTATCGGGAAAAAACCGCCCTTCGGGATGTTGCTCCGGATATCCCAGCCGGGCCATGATGGCGGCATCATCGAGTCCCGTCAGGGTCTGTTTCAGCTTGGGATGGCCGGCGACGGCTTGCAGCAACTGGTGGAACGTCCAGCCCTCCACGATCGTCAGCGGATACTGGATCACCCGGCCGGCGACGAACTGTTCCAGCAGCGTGCGCGGGGTGGCGTCCGGCTGCAGCAGATATTCTCCGGCCTTGATGCGGGGAGCCAGTCCCGCCAGCCGCGCATGGGCTTGCCAGTACAGGGACGAGCGCAATACCCCCTGTTCCCGCAAGCGGTGGGCAATCGTCTTGATGGATTCACCGGTGGCAATGGTGAATTCCACACCGGCCTCGGGAACGGCCAGCGGCGTAGCCAGAAAGCGACGGTAATCGTATACGGTATAACCCAACAGTCCGCCGCCCAGCAGGGTCAGCAGCAGACCGATCTTCAGCCAGCGCCGGCGCCCTATGGTTCTCATCACTACCGGCGTTGCGGCCTTATTCCGGCCTACGGGACTGCCCATCTTACTCTCATCTCGTCTCGGTTCAGCCCTTCCTGGTGAACATCCGCAGGGACAGGATGCTGAATTTGATCAGGCCCTGCAGCCGGGTCATGAGACCGCGCCCGTAGAACAGATCGAGGGTGCCGCGCATGCCGCTGTAGACCTCCTTGCTGTAAGGGTGCCAGAAGACGTTGCGCTTGGTGAAGAACAGCCATTCCCTGACCAGCACCTGCGGTTCCGTCATCTCATCGAAGCCCAGCCGGCCATGACTGCGGCCGATGCCCGATTCCTTGAAGCCGCCCCAGGGCGTCTCCGCCATGCCATGGGTCAGCAAGTGGTCGTTGAAGGTGATGACGCCGGCCTTGATCCGCCGGCCCAGTTCCACCGCCCGGCGGTTACTGCTGGACCAGACCGAACCGGTCAGCCCCAGCTTGGAATCGTTGGCCAGTTCGACCGCCTGGTCCATATCGTCGACCTTCATCACCCCCAGCACCGGGCCGAAGGTCTCTTCCTGCATGACTTCCATGGTGTGATCGACCTCGGTAAGGACAGTGGCGGGATAGAAGTTCGCCTTGGCGTGGGCCGGGTCGATTTTAGCCTGGGCGTAGATTTTTGCGCCCTTGGCCAGGGCGTCGTCCACCTGCTGCTGGATGGTCTGGATCTGGCGCTTGGTGCACATCGCGCCGACATCCACGTCGTAGTTCGAATCCGGTCCCTGGCGCAGGTTATCGACCCGCTCCTTGAGCAGCTTCACGAAGGGTTCGTAGACATCCTTGTGCACATAGATCCGTTCGACCCCGCCGCAGGACTGGCCGCTGTTCTGAAGACCGCCCCAGACCGCGCCGTTGACGGCCCGCTCCAGGTTGGCGTCCGCGCACACCAGCATGGCGTCGTTGCCACCCAGTTCCAGGCATACCGGCGTCAGAGTTTCGGCGGCCTCGGCCATCAACTGCTTGCCCACCGGCACCGAGCCGGTGAAGAACAGCTTGTCCACGTGATTGCCGGGTTCCAGCAGCAGCTTGCTGATCATGCTGCCGGAGATATTCAGGAAGGTGAACACGCCCTCCGGCAGGCCGACGGCCCGCATCATTTCCTCGATTTTGCGGCCCACCATCTGGGTCTCCGCGGCAGTTTTGAACACCACGGTATTACCGGCCAGCAGAGCGGGCACGATTTCGTGCATGGGAATGCCCATCGGATAGTTCCAGGGGGCGACGACGCCGACCACACCGAACGGCGCCCGGTACAGAGTGCTGGTTTTGTTGAAGAACAGGATGGCGCCATGAGGAATCCAGTGAGGTTTGAGGAAACGTCTGGCGTTACGGGCATAGTAAGTAATCGCCATGACGCTGGGAAGGACCTCGGTAGCCAGGGCCTCGATATGGGTCTTGCCTACATCTTTCGAGATGACATCGCTGACTTCATCGGCGTGATCGACCAGATAGTCGCGCAGGCGCCAGATGTAGTGGGCGCGCTCTTTCAGCGGCAGCGCCGCCCAGTCGGGTTGAGCCTTGCGGGCGCGGATGATAGCCTGACGGCCCTGCTCCGGGGTGTCGATCGGCGAATAGCCGATGACTTCGCCGGTAGCCGGGTTGGTAGCGGTGATCTTATCGATAGCGACGACGGGCTGTGGCGTGCTCATAGGATTCTGCGAACTCTGGGTAGCGAGGTTGGACGGTGAGGTGGCGCCTGTGAACGGCAAGACGCCGCTTGAAGTATGGTTTCATTTTACGCTACAACCGTGTTCCGGCTTGTAATTTCTGGTTTTTTGCCGGTTAGCCGGTAACGTCGGAGCGGCCCGATCGCCGCCGGAACCAGCGGTCCACAACCTTGCCGGAGTTTATTTTTTCAGATACTTTTGAACGATTTTTTGGAAAACATCCTTTTTCACAGGCTTGGCGAGAAAGGTATCACACCCCGCCAGGGCGGCTCTGACCCGGTCGAAAGTGGATGATTTACCGGAAATAATGATCACCGGCGTCGCTCTGTTGAACCGGTTCTTTTTGATATATTTACAGACCTCATAGCCGTCGATGCCCGGTAACATAATATCCAAAAAGACCAGGTCATAGCGGTTCAGGTCGAGCAATTCCAGCGCATCCTCACCGGAGTCGGCGGTATCCACCTGAATCCCGAAACCCTTTAATTCCAGTTGAATCTGTTTTCGCACCGTTCTGCTGTCATCCACGACCAAGGCGATGGGTTCTTCATTCAGGGGGGTGGTGGGTTGAGTGAGATCCGCCTCTTTGGGATTGAACCCGAGCTCGTCGCTGGTGAGCCGATCCAGCACTTTCAGTACCCGGCTGGCGACGAAAGGCCGGCGGATATGATAAAGCGTCCCGGCAGGCGGATCGTCCTTGGTGATCATTACCGCTGGCAACGGCAAAGTAAGGCTTTGCCGATCTCCGGAAACGGTCGCCGCGGGCTCACCGCCTAAGGCGCGCCACATGTCCAAAGCCCCGGGGTCATCCGCATTGACCAAGACAATCTGACCCGGTTCATCGGTAGCGGCGATGGTATAGGTCTGAGCACGGTACAAGGAGAGTTTAAAGATATTCTTCAGTATGTTGCGCTCATGTTCGGGAATGCCGATCATGGCAACCGCAAAAGTCTTCTTGCTGCTCATGCAGTGCACCCGCTGTACCGTTTGAACGCCCGCAACGCTGTTCCTTTGGAGAAAGGCCCATAGGTTTGATGATCCCAACTATCTGGGTTTATCGCCGCTCGGAATGCGCCGGCGTCACCAGGTAATTATCCCACCTCTTCAGGTATTGCGCTGAGCATGATTGATGCCAGCATCGAGGCAGTACCTGCTTACGGTGATTATGCTATTGAATCAAGGCTGTTTTTAACTGAGCGCGGCAAGCTGCCGGAACACCCGCCTCAGTTATTACTGTAACCTATTTTGTCATTATCTGCCCAAATAGGACACCTCAGCGATAACAACAGTACCCTGCGCCTGCCGAGCGCTTTCCGCTTCCTCATAGGCATAAGCAACGTTTCCAGGACATCCAGCGGACTGTGCAAGGGATGAGCCGGGTCGAGCGCCACCCTAGGAGATCGCCCAGCTCTGGGGCCGGTTGCGGGCGCCCTATCCGGAGCATGCGCTGGATAAGCAGATTGCCGCCACGGCCCTCATCCATAGTCTAACGGTGGTCACCCGGAATCAGCGCGACTTTGAAGCGACCGGTGTGCGGGTCCTCAACCCGTTCGGGAAAATGGCATAGGGGAAATAGGGATAGACCACGAGCCGGCGTAGCCTGGATGGAGCGGAACTGGCGAAGCGCAATCCAGGTTCCCCCGGCCATGTCATCGTTTGGGCCATAGCAATCGACAGGAGAGCCAGCTTGCCAGGATTGATAGCGATGCAAGGGAGGGTGTTGGCGGAAACGATGATCAAGGCATCTTTGGCATTAGCCTTGTTATCGGCGAAACCGTCATGACGGCCGGTGCGAGTGCCGATTCTTGCCAGACAGCTTATCAGGGGGCTATGCCGCCCGCAGCAGGAAATCGACGTGGATGGCATCATAAGGGAACACGATTTTACCGTCCTCGGTTTTGTCCAACAGCCCCGCATTCAGCAATGCCCGCACGTCGCCATGCACCGCTTTCACGTCGCGCCCCACCCGCCGCGCCGCCTCGCGGATCGTCACCGGCTCGGCGCCGGTCAACGTCTTCAGAATCACCCAGCGCTTCGCTGTCAGCACCTTCCAGAGTAATTCGGGAGACGCAAAGCTGATCCGCGGCGCCGACGGCGTGAGCGTCTCCATCGCCATCGCGGTATCTTCCAGGGTATCCGCCAGCGAGCGGACATCAATCGTCACGATGTTCAAGGCGCCACCTCGTCACCTCGTTGAAAAAATCCGCCATCAACTGGCGGGGGGTCGAAAACACATAAGGCGACTCAGCATCGCCAACATGCCGGTGATCGCCCTTGCCTGCTTCGTTGTCGTAGCGGAGCACACACGCCCCATCAACCACGAACGCCAGGCGATACTTGAAGCCATGCACGCTCCCCCGCACCGGTGGTGAAACTTGCCACACCACCACGTCAGCGAAAGCATTTTCGGCCACATCCACGCGGCGACGGATCAATTCTTGTGCTTTCATGTTGGACATAATAACAACGTCTGTAATGCTGTCAACCACTCCAACGCCTTAGCGCGTAGGGCGCCTTAGCGCGTAGGGCGCATTAGCGTAGCGATTAGCGTAGCGTAATGCGCCGCATGCGGTGGGTGAGGCGAAACCTGACTAACAAGAGTCGGTACGTATAGTGCAAACTACTGCTTGGAAAATCGTAGGAGAGAATGTGGATGGTGAAGTTGGACCAGCGTTAACAAAATCAGATGGAACTGGCAACAGTTAATGCGTGCACTGCTATCGCAGGATAAATCCCAACTGCAATGCATTTATCTGCTTGGCTCGACCGGCCCTCATGGCGCTGACTCCTTCGAATGGCTGGATCATTGTAAAGCGCTCATCGAAAACTACTTTAAACAAGTTCAGATCATTAAAAAAGAAGTGAGTGATTTTGAAAATTTCGAGGAGTCAGTCGAGCTGATCAACAGTATCATTCATGAAGCCAGAAATGATGCTATCGATGAAAAAAAGATTATCGTCGATGTCACCGGGGGCCAGAAAACCGCCAGCATCGCCGCCGCTTTAGTTACGCTGCATAACAGGGTGACTTTTCAATATGTGCAGACCAACGAGCCCTATGAGGTCATAGCGTATAACGTGAAATTTGAAGATTTTCCGGAGTTGCCTAAATAGCCGGCGTAGCCTGGATGGAGTGGAGTTGGCGAAACGCAATCCAGGTTCCCCCTGCCATGTCATCGTTTGGGCCATAGCAATCGACAGGAGAGCCGGTTTGCCAAGATTAATAGCGATGCAAAGGAGGGTGCTGGCCGAAACGATGATCAAAACCCCGATGAAGCAGGGATTGAAACCATAGGTGTGGCGGAGCTTGTGCGGCGTGGTCGGTAATCCGACGTTGGATTCATGCGGCGCAATACGCTGGCGCTATTGCGCCCTTGTATTATTAATTTGGTGATGTCATTATAGGTTTTAGGGATATTCCCTGCCTTAAGATTCACCCCTGGAGGGCACTCCAGGTTCGAGCGACTGGATGCTGTTTGCGCCCTTGAGACACCAAGCTCGT
>CAIMUS010000289.1 GCA_903844665.1 uncultured Pseudomonadota bacterium | reverse complement strand
TTGTGGAATTAGGTTTGCTTTTACCATGATGGCCACCAAAATCAATCGGATTTGAAGCCAAAATACCTTGCCAGACCTACCTGGACCTCATATATAATACACTGATTATACTAAAATTTCTAGAGCAGCGGGAATTGCTGATGATTGGTTATGCGGGGCGGGAGTAGCATTTGTAGTAGGGTGCGCACTGCGCACCATTGAGCGCTGATGGCCAGTGCAGGATATAAGGTATGAAAGAAATCTCTATTACCGAGGCGAAAAACAGCTTTACCCATTTGGTTCACCAAGCCGAGCAGGGCGAATCAATTCATTTAATGCGGCGTGGCAAAGCGGTAGCTGTCATTTTATCGGAGGCGCAATACCGACAGTTAACGGCCTCCCCCAAGAGCGTCTGGGCAGCGATTAAGAATTGGCGTGAGCAGGTGGATTTTAGTGGGATAGAATTGACGGACCGGGAGATCGATAGCTGGCGAGAACGTAGTCCGGGACGGGATTTTGCATGGGAAAGTTGATTTATCTATTGGATACCAACATCCTGTCGGAACCTGCCAAGGCCAAGCCCAATACTGCTGTTATGGAACGCCTGGAACGCTATGAGGGGTGCTATTGCACAGCCGCCACTGTTTGGCACGAACTGCGATTTGGCTGTGAAAAACTGCCCCCTTCAAAGTTACGGCGTCATTTGGAAAGTTATTTGCGTGCGCTGCTGGATAACGCACTGGTCATTCTCCCGTTCGAGCAGAAAGCGGCGGAGTGGCTGGCTGGTGAACGTGCCCGTTTGATGCGGCAAGGTTATGTACCCCGCCTACGCCGATGGTGAAATCGCCGCCGTTGCGGTGACCAATCAACTGGTGCTGGTGACCCGCAATAGCCGGGATTTCGAACGCTTCGATAATCTCCGGCTGGAAAATTGGTTCGAGCAGTGACTTGGATCGGTTTGGGTTGGTAAAGCCCAGGATCACCGTTGGCTGGCGGACTTGAATACGGATGATTGAGGGTACCGGTCAGTTCAAACGCTGGCCCTATCCTGGGAGCGCCGGCGTCCCCGCCGGCCCCGCCGGCCCCGCCGGCCCATATTTCTGGAGCGGCTGATGACTGGCTATGCGATATGGGAAGGCTGAGTGTACTTGTGTTACCATATCGCCCTGCAATTTCACATCCCTACCGGAGGAATCTATGACCTCACCCCTTGAATGTCCCCGTCTACTGGCTGACATCGGCGCCACCAACGCTCGTTTTGCCCTTGCTGGCGCCGATGGTCAACCCTACGCGGATCGGGTGCTGGCTGTTGCTGACTATCCGGATATCGTTGCTGCCGTCAATGCCTATCTACAAGGTATGGAACCGCGCCCAACCCAGGCGGCTTTGGCGGTGGCTATGCCCATCATCGGTGACCAGGTAAAAATGACCAACAATGAGCGTTGGTCCTTCTCTATTGAAGCCACCCGCCGTACCCTTGGGCTGGAAAAATTGATTTTACTCAATGACTTCACTGCCCTGGCCCTGGCGCTGCCACGCCTGAAGCAGTCCGAGCTACATCAGGTCGGTGGTGGCTCGGCGGTAGCGAAAGCTACAATTGGATTGATTGGTCCCGGCACGGGGCTGGGTGTTTCGGGATTGGTGTGGACTGGCGATCACTGGGTACCTCTGATGACCGAGGGAGGACATGTTACCCTCTCGCCCGTTACAGAGCAGGAATGGAAAATTGCCTGTGTGTTGCAGCAACGTTTTGGCCATGTTTCGACGGAGCGGCTTCTCTCTGGTCCAGGTCTGGTCAATCTTTACCAGGCTCTGGCGGAACTGGAAGGCCGCACGCCTGAAGATTTACAACCCCCTGTGATCACGGAACGGGCCTTGGCGGGAAGCTGTTCGCTATGTCATCAAACCGTAGAAATCTTTTGCGCAATGCTGGGCACGGCAGCAGGCAACCTGGCTGTTACTCTGGGTGCTCTGGGAGGAGTTTATATCGGCGGTGGAATCGTGCCTCAGTTGGGTGACTTCTTCAGCCATTCAATGTTCCGGGAGCGTTTTGAAGCCAAAGGTCGGTTTAAATCCTATCTGGCAGCTATTCCTACTTATGTTATTACGGCTGACAATCCTGCATTACGTGGGGTTTCAGCAGCTTTTGATAATTAATCTCCGCGATGAGCACAGATAGCTTTATAGGTATAAGAGGCTTCTTGTGAAATGTTCGGGTTAAGATGCTTGGTTTTTCATTCGCTACATTTAAAGCCCTAACATAGAAATTTACCACTCAAGAGGAATCATATCAATAATTTTCAGAGCGTAGATCGCGTCATTTTTAATTCGAGGATTAGCATGTTGGGATAAATTCTCTAATATTTTACGCGCTTCTGGACATAACTTATTATTGTCGAATTTAACAAGTGTACCCCAATAACTAGAGATAGCTTGGCAGCTACTAGCTATAATGTCTGGGTCTTCTGATTTGAGTTTCTCTAAAGCATCTTCTGAATTTTTTTGAACCCATTTATAATATTCTCTCTGTGCTTGGAGAATTATGTCTGCACAGTGTTGAAGCCAACGATTTTGAAGCCAATCTCTACCTGGCTCAGAGGAAAGCAAACGGAGTAAAAAATTTTCATTCAAAAGATCATGGAAATAGTCATCATTTTCATCATCAACTGAAAGCTCTCTTCTTAGAGAAGTTAGTGAATTTTTCATTCGGTCAACATCTCTACATTCCTTTAATTTATTGCATAAATCATTCTGTTTAAGTAACCAGTTGTAAGTATTCGGAAAATGTTGATGTAAGGACCAGGCAAGCGCAAATGCGTTCGATGGAAAATTCTTAACGGGGTTAATTAATTGGGCAATCTCTAAATCATTGACAAGCCGAATCAGGCGACGCGGGTTGTACCCACAAGCTGAAGCGATTTTTTCAACTAACTCATTGGTTTTAATAACAAGAGTTTCAATCTCAAGTGCAACGTAATATTCTGATAAACTGGGACGATCCAGGCACTGCTTTACTAACTCCTTAAACCAATCCTGGTGTGATTGAATCCAAAAACGAAGCTGTATGATTTTATCTAAATAGGATTGTCCACGTTGATAGTCATCAAAGCCAAACTCATTTTTAAAGCGTTTTTCAAGAAAATTTTCAAGAATACGTTGATCGACTGCCAAAACAAAGATAAAACCTGGTTGACTTAGCACTAATTTAATATTCTCTAAAAGATAGATTGCTTTATCAGGAAAGCAGCGATCTAAATCATCAATAAAAATTACAATCTTTTGCTGTGCCCTCTGTTGAATTTCTTGCAGTGATTGAAACGAATTATAATAAAGAGATTGTTCTACTTGTTTATCAATCCAACGAGTTCTCAAATTCTCTTCACGTTGAACAGACTTAGATACATCTGATGTAATTTTTATACCCCCTATACCTGGAATATTTACATCAAATTGAGTGGACAATCCAAACAATATTGATCTAAATCCTTTCTTGAGTATTTTGAGGAGTTCTATTATCTTATCATTTAAATGTTTTTTCTTATTAAGCTCATTTATAACTGAAGCGATGAGCGGAATTAAAGGAAAACTTTCTTTTTCATATTTCCAGGCATTAAATTCTACAGTTATAATTTCACCTCGTTTAGCTCTCCTAGTTTCATCGATAAATTTTTTTGCTAAATGTAATACAGAAGTTTTACCTTCACCCCATCCGCCAAACAAGCCTATAGTAAAGGGGCCTTCTGTGCCAACAGCTACTTGTGCAATTATGTGTGCTATTTTTTTTAACTGTAGCCTATCTTGTTCCAATTTTTTTATTGGTTCGTCACCAAGCAGTTCCAAGGAGATAATTTCTTGAGCATCAGGTTCCTCAATTGCTTGACCTCTAAAAACTTTTCTAACCCATTGTCGAAATTGAGTTATCATTCTAGCTCTATCTTGAGTCTCATTATTCATATTGCTCACCTAATAAATATTTAATTTTCCGCAAAAAAACCTCAACATCACGCAATGCAAACTTTGTACAGAATTGCTCAGGAAGAAGTCCTGCTTTAATAAATTCATCACGAATATCATAGTCAATCCTCTGAGTTAAAACAAGAATTTGAGTTTTATCTGGCTGAAATTTTGTCTTATATTCGAGATAAAAGTACAATCCCAATTTACGTCCATATTCCGTTTTATCAGGTGGAAATGTTTTTTCTTCATCTGAATTTTTAGTAGGAATCATAACATCCAGGATAAAAAGATCATAATGAACAGTATTGAGGAGAGCCTCCGCTTCAGTAACAGAAGAAACAACCCTTGCCAAGTAACCCTCGTCCTTTAATATCTGAAGATAAGGCATTGCTTTAACAGGCTCATCATCTAACCAGAGAATTTTTTTAGCCATAATTACACCCGAATCATTTTATTTGCTAGATTATCTGCTCTCTGACATGGAGAGGGGAAGTGAACCACAAACTCCCAAGTTCTAGGCTCTCTATCATCAGGTCCTGATAAAGTCAAATCACCTCCTACTACCCGCATAAGCTTGCGCGCTACCCATAGACCAATCCCTACACCACCATATAAACGTCCTTTACCAATGTTATCACCTTTTTCAAACATACCAAAAAGTTTTTCTCTATCCTCTAACTGAACAGGTACAGTTTCGGAACTAATGTTTCTAACTTTAAGAACTGGTGGTATCAAAGAATATTCAAAGGTAACTGTAGAATTCTCGGCAGCATACTTCATAGCATTGTGGATAAGGCTATACATTACACTTGTAAGTATTTCACGATTTATTTGTAGAGTTGTATGTTCTGTATCCTCTGCATATCTAGGCTCCAGATATTCAAACTCCAAATCAGGGCGTTCATTGGTAAATTTAAGCCTCTCACAAAGCTTTCGTACTTCAGTATCAACCGCAATTTCCTCTCTATCAAAGTCAAACTTCCTTCCAGTTTCATGTGCTAGGGCAGTAAAGAGGCCGCTTGATAATGCTAGTGTGTCTTCCACAAATGCTTGTGCTTCTGTTAGGCTTTTTTGAGTTTCAGGGTACAGAGAAGCTCTCCTTTTTAGTAGAGTTAAATTTCCTATTGCCGCCGTTAAAGGACCCCGTAACTGATGGGCTATCACCATTAAATCCTGCCTTTGTTGTAGCAAACGTTGATTTTGAATAGCGATAGCAGCTGTAGATGCCAGCATATTTAAAATCTGTTCCTCTGCTGGTATAATTTCATGATGTCTACGGTAATTGACAAACATTGCACCAACAATTTCTTCGCCGGATTTTAGTAGAATTCCGGCTGTGGATTTAATATCTTCTCGACTTACAAAATTTAGTTCACCACGAATATTCTTACCGTTTCTTTCATTTTTTTTACCAAAAATAGGATTCCTTTCAGAATTAGGTTCGTAGAGATTTTCACCATTCTTGACTAACCACACAGGCAGAGAGCGACCATCAGTAGGTAATCCTAATTTATCTGAAAATTTAAGTCGTCCACCATAAGTTGGTTCTGAAGAAAATTTTTGCTCTGCTTGATTATATTCATAGATTATTACTACATCTGCTGTCAGTATGTTAAGGGTATTTCCGGCGATACGTTGCAGTAAACCGCTCATTCCTGGATTAATAACCAGTGACTTAGCAACATCATATAAATTAGCAAGTCGGCGAGCACTATCTCGCATTTCAGTATAATAAGTAGCGTGACGAATTGCGTCCACTGCGCGGCTAGCAAGCAGTTTCACCCAGCCAATCTCATCTTCTGTAAACCAATGGCTATCATTAAAGCAAATGTATAGAATACCTTTTTTCTGGTTGTTTCCTTCTTTACTGATCAATAGAGGACACGCTGCCATGGCTCTTACACCATTTTTATAAATATTTGGATTAAATTCTTTTAAATCTTCCTTTCGGGAAGGATCAGGTAAGAATCTAGGTTCTCCAGCTTCTATAGCCTCTTGACCCAATCCCTTTGGTCGGGGCGGATGCTGATCCAAGAAAGATCCACTGATTTTTCCATTACCAACTTTATAAACATAACCATCTATATCAGGATTAAAAAAGAAGAACAAAGTAGCAAAGTCAGCATTCACAATACTTCTAATATTCTTTACAATAGTTTCGAGTACAGAAGGTAACAGACAGTTGTATATTTCTAATCCATATTGACTAATTTCTTTAGCTAGGTTACGGACTTGATCTGGTGTGATGTCAGCTTTATGATCATAATAGCCTCCTTTATTATAATAGCCTCCTTCGATCGTGCCAATAATAGATGGCGAAGGATCTTTTATATACTTAGGCAGAGTTTCCATTTGAAGCTCTAAAGCAATATGTTTTCCATCCGTTTTTTTTTCATTTTTAACAATTTCCCATTCTGCATTTTCGTACCATTTTTTTACTATTGTTCCTCCTTTATCTTTGATCAGGATAATAGGTATCCAAGTTCTTTCATAGTTTTTGTGATTAAAATTATGATAAATCATGGGATCAAATCGACGATCCCATCCGGAAATTACTTCAATACGAGGTGGATTGCTTAGTTCCACATCCACCTGAATATCTCTTAAATCGGGATCGGTATCCAATGAATGCTTTGCTAAAAAAGCCCAGTCTTGTGTTTTTTTTGTCCCCTCTATTTTTATTGTTTCGATTATTCTTTTCTCCCAATCGATTAGTTGCACTGCTACAAAATCAAAATGATAAGTTTGCTTAATATTTTGGCAAATTCTATCAAGAGTTTTATCCAGATCGAATAACGGGTCAGTAGCCTTTTCAATTTCATTGGCTGACTCAAGATGCAGGTGTGTCCAACCTAGCGCCACGGATGCCTCAACTGCCAGGGTTTCTAGTAAACGCAAATTTTCCAGTTTAAACTGGTTCTTATTCTTCCCGTAGACATATAAATCGCCTATACGTTCATTTTTTTGAACTTCAATTTTTACTCCTATGAGTGAATTGAATCCGTTTTTTATCAAGTAATCTGGAGCCCGGTAATCATCAGAAGCATCAAAGATTAAAATAGATTTTTCATTGTCATTAATTAGACTCTTGCCAGCTTCCGATGGACCAGGTGGTGGATTTTTCTTATCCGGTGCGTAATTACTGATTACAAAGCGATCAAGACTTTTGTTAAGAATAAAGATTGCACTGGCATCAGCTCCTGTAAGTTTTAGAGCATTGTCAACTATGAGCTTAATTGCGACAGAAATATTTGGTGTTTTAACAACAGTACTAGCCAATTCTCCTAACCGGGCATTTGCAATGACTGCCCCCGCTACGTTGGCTAAATGCTGTAAGTTTGTGCGATCTATATACTCAATTTCATTAGATTCTTGACCAAGAACTTCAATTACCCCAACCGGTTCTCTTCCAATTATGATTGGGAAACAAAGCGTAGTATTCCATCCACTTTGCACCGCATCTTTACGGAATTGTAATTGAGCCTCATCTACTTTATTGTAATTTCTAATTACTTCTTCACATTTTTTGTAAACCTGACTTATTTCACTGTTATCGTCTAAATTGACTGTACCGCTTTCAAAGTATTTTGGTGTTACACCTGTCATCGCTTTGATAACAATCTCTTTTTGATTTTTTTGTGTTTTTGCTAACCAAATAGCAACTGGTTTTCGTAGGATACTAAAAGCTAGATCAGTGACAGGCTTGAGTATTAAATCTTGAACTGGATAAGACTTACGTAATTCTGAAAATATATCTTTTTCAGCAATAATAGATGCTGCTTGCTCGGCTTTATTTTCTATAACTTTTTTGTCTTCATCTGTAAAATCGTGTGAGGATCGATAGCTAATAAATATTACACCACCAACCGACTGATCCTTAAAAATAATAGGAAAGCCAGCACTCGATTTAATATTTTCACGGCGTGCAAAGGGTCCATCCATGACTGTATTAGTAATATCATTAAAAATTATTGGTTTCTTATTATCTACAATTACGTCACCTCCTCGGTGTGTTCCAGGACGCAGGATAGGGTCAATCGACGGGTGTTGATGTTTTACACCATATCTGACGGGTAGCCCAAACTGGTCACTCTCAGCATCATAAAGCCACAGGGTGGCAACATCGGCTTTCAAGGATTTCGCCAACCCTTGTAGAACCCTCTGTAGATCTATCTGCAACTTTTGAATGATGTTTAATGAGCCTTGTGGAGACTCACGGTTATTGTCGACATATTTATCTGCTGATCGCTTGGTGCTGGAACTAGACTTATGAGGACTCATAGTTGTTACCATTGTTTAGTCGGATTCCAAATGCTGTTCTTTGGAGAGTTTTTCCCTTATCATAATAAAGTGTAGCCAAGTTCTGTGCGTTGTCAAGCCATCGATGCACCATCACGTTTGATTTTTTTAAAATTCTTCATAGGCAGAGGCAGAGGCAGAGGCAGAGGCAGAGGCAGACTGCGGTATGGAGGAAAGGGTGCGATCAGCCCCCGAATCGCCCCCGCAAGTACCGATAAACCGCCTGCAGGCCCATCGCCTCGCCGCCTTCGGGGCGACCAGGACGCGCCTTGGTATTCTTAATCGTGGGCACAAAGTCACTCCATTGCAGGGATGTCGCCGGCCCAGGCGGGCAACACCGCCGCGCGCCGCATCATCCGACCGCGCTCAAAAGCGGCGACAAGGCGATAGGGTTCATCATAAGAACTGTTGTCGAACAGATACGCAAAGTCGACGAATGGCGCCGCCTGCTGCAAGTTGACGATGGTCCGAGGGAAACGGCCTCGGATCTTGACGTCAGGAACATCGTGACCGCCATCCTCGACCCGCTGGATAACACGGGCGACAGCCAGTTCCGGGTTGTCGATGCCGATAAACACCAGAAACACCGTGTATCCCGCCTCCTGGGCGTCCTGCAGAAACCGGAGCTTGTCCCCTACCGGGTCCGAGAATACGGTCTCCATGCAAAACGACACGCCTTCAGCAACCAGTCGTCGCCGCTCCTCGGCAGCGGCGTCGGCGGCTTCATAGGCAATAGCGGCGGGATTATCCGGAGCGAGAGCGCGGGCGATCAGATCGGCATTGACAAACCGGATGCCCGTTGGCGCCAGAAAGGCGTCGAAGAAGGTCGATTTGCCGGCACCGTTTGGTCCGGCCAGTACGATCAGAACCCGGTCGGCTCGCGCAATACCAGTTCGCAGGACATCGACAGGCGTCGCCGCCATTACGCTTCAGCGGCGGGCACGAAGCGCCGGTCTACGAAATGGCCCGGTGTGCGCCTACCGTCCGGGTCGATGCGCACCGTCATGCCCGGATAACGTGGATCGGTGGCGTATACCGGTCTGCCGCGCGCTTGCAATTTTTCGACCACGGCTGAACGGTCGGTCGTCGCGGCAATCCGCTCCAGCAGCGCGCGCACGGCTTCGCGCCCGGATGGATCGGGGAACGACTCGATCAGATCGCCGTTATTACGCTTTAAAGCCAGGACATCGGCATGTCGCAGCGCGGTTTCGACAGCGCGGCCCAGTTTGGCCCAGTGCTCGATCTGGGCCGTAATGGAACGGTCTGTGGCGGCGGCTTCCAAACGAGCCGACTGGACCAGATCATCGGACAGCTTAACCGGCATTCCCATAGCAATCTTCCACGGATAGCATAGTTGGTAGTAAGATACTACCCGCAATCGGCAAGTTCAATGGCGGTGTCCAGGTGGTTCGGGAAACTTGGGCACTGCCGGGATTTACAACTGGGCCGACAGTCGGGCCAGGGGTTCTGCCGGATAACCCAACCGTAACCAGTCCCGCGGACTCAACGCTTGTTCGATGGCTTCTACATAGAGATCAGGCTGCGGCGTGAGAAACCAGCGCATCACCGTAACCGGGTGAAGCTCCGGGTCCAACTGCAAGACCACCTCACCGATTCCCGGTAGCAACCGATCCTGCACAAACTGGAACGCCGGGATCAGCCATTGCGATTCCTGCCGAAAACCGTAAAGCGTACGCTCGGCCAAGCGCTGGCGAACACGGCTTTGATCCACCCCCAACCTGGCAGCGACAGTGGCCGTAGTGAGGCTGGTTTTCAACAGGGCGGCATATTCCGCCGCCGCCTGCGCCAGCGGATCGGCGCCTTCCTGTACGCGCGGATCGAGATCGAATCCTCCGGCTTCAAGCACCCGGAGCTCAGGCTCTGTGAGCTCGTCGCGAGATTCGCCGTACAGGGTGCGTTGGAGTTGACCCACGGCAGCGGCAAGTTGTTTGTCCAAGGTCGCCGGACTCACGGCAATCCCGTGGGCATGCAGGAAAGCGGTATCGTTGCTGAGTACGGTTGTCATCGCTTCAACTGGATTCACGATTCATCATGGCATGAGTTAGCGTTAATTTATCAGATCAGTCCATGCTCGGCAAATCCGACCCCTGGGAGCGCCGGCGTCCCCGCTGGCAACATTCTGGCAAGGCAATAGCTGAATCACGGCTGGCGATCCGCCTAATCGTGGGCACAAAGTCACTCCATTACCGGGATGTCGCTGGCCCAGGCGGGCAACACCGCCGCGCGCCGGATCGTCCGACCGCACTTAAAAGCGGCGACAAGCCGGCGTAGCCTGGATGGAGCGAAGCTTGCGAAGCGTAATCCAGGTTCCTACGGCTGGCCGAAATGATGATCATGCTCTATTATTTATCATTTCAGGTTTGGGCTGGAGCGAGAACAGCGAGAAAATTCGACTGTGAAACTGACAGGCGCGTGGGTGGATATGCCTGCTGAGCAGTTTCATTCGTTGTTAGATGAAATCGGAACATCACGATAACAGGCGGTTACCTCTTCAGCTTAACAAACTTGGTACTACTGAAAATGCTCGATCTGGTTTCGCAACTGGTTGCGGTAGAGAGTACGCTAAAAAATCTAGCAACTGAATGGGTGATAGTGCTGGATGATGATGGCGCCGTGCTGTTTAACGCTCAAGGTGATGCCATATCTGTGGGATTGCCAAAAGAGGAAGCAGCAAAATTCATCGGTAAAACGCTCACTCACTATCATCCTGTTGTTACCTCTTTCTCGGAATCTGATATAGCAATTGCCGCCTGCTACCAGTTGCGTGAAATCCGCGCAGTGGACGATGAGCACCTATACCGTATGCGCTCACCCACCGAGGGTTGGGATGAATTTCAGTGGCGGCAGAAGCTACGCGCTGTTTTTGAAAAAGTCGAGGCGGAGCAGTTCGGATTATTTTTCGACCGGCTCAATGCAGGCGAAATTTCACAGCAGGAATTTAATCGCGAATTGTATCATGCTATTTGGTTGGGGTTTGCCAAAGAAACGGGGGCATTTTATGAGCGACAATCACGTTGAGATGTTGGATGGCTGGCAATTTCATGGTGTGTTTAAAGCTGTCTGTGTACGGTGTAAACATAAACATCGCACGGTTCGTCCGGTTTGCGATGCGTTCCCGACAGGCATTCCAAAGGAAATCTGGATGGGAGAAAATGATCATGGCGCCCCTTATCCTGGTGATCGGGGAATCCGCTTTGAACCGGTAATCGAGCCGGCATGGGCAAAAAGCGCACCAGCGCCACTCCCATCGCCGTCAAAGGTTCAAGCCGGCGAGGACGCCAGCGCTCCCAGGGGGCGGCAAGAACCATTTTGTACCACAAGTTAACCCAGTATGGGTGAATTGAGGTTGTGCTGTGAATGTCATGATTCAAACAGAAGTCCCGCCTTTGCAGCAGGATTCCACAGGCGCTCTGCGGGTCGGAACGTCCCGTGTCCTGTTAGAACTGATCATCCGGGCATTCCAGGACGGCGCCACCCCGGAGGCGATTGTGCAGCGCTATTCCACGACAACATTGCCCGATATCTATGCGGTAATCGCCTATTACCTGTGTCATCGTGAGGACATCGAGGCGTACCTCGCAGAGCGGGAGCAACAGGCTGATGAAATCCGGCAGCGGCTCGAAAGCCGGCAGGGTGACCTGGGAGAACTCCGCCGCCGATTGCTTGCCCGACGCAGCGCGTGAGAATGCTTTATGCTGCGTCTGGTGAGCGACGAGAACTTCAACGGCGATATCGTTCGAGGACTGATCCTGCGTCATCCGGATCTCGATTTGGTTCGCCTTCAAGACATTGGGCTGGAGGGTCTGGACGATTCGGCTGTGTTAGCGCGGGCGGCAGCGAACAACCGCATTCTCCTGACTCACGATCGGGCAACAATGCCCGACTTTACCTATTCCCGAGTAGCAGCAGGTCAACCCATGCCAGGGGTATTTGTCGTAAATGATCGCCTTCCCGTTCGGCAAGCCATCGACGAATTGCTCCTGCTCGATACATGCAGCGAACAGGCAGAATGGGCGGAGTTATGGCTTGGCCCAATTAATGAGATAGTTTTCTATCTCATTAATTGGGCCAAGCCATAAATGGTCGTCTCACCCCCCAAACCGCCCCCGCAAATACCGATAAACCGCCCGCAAACCCATCGCCTCGCCGCCCTCGGGGCGACCGGGACGCGCCTTGGTATTCCAGGCCATCAGATCGAGATGCGCCCAGGGGATGTTCTCCGGCACGAATTCCCGCAGGAACAGCGCGGCGGTCACCGCTCCAGCAAAGGTGGAATCGGAAGCATTGGCGATATCGGCAATCCGGCTGTCCAGCATCTCCCGATAGGGCTGATGCAGCGGCAGTCGCCACAGCGGGTCTTTCTCCTCATCGGCGGAAGCCAGCAGGCCGGCGGCCAGTTCCTCGTTATTGCAGAACAGCGCCGGCAACTCGGGTCCCAACGCCACCCGCGCGGCGCCGGTCAGGGTGGCGCAATCGAGCAGCAGCGCCGGATTTTCGGAGGCCGCCTCGGTCAGGGCATCGCACAGGACCAACCGACCCTCGGCGTCGGTATTATGGATTTCGACGGTCAATCCCTTCCGCGATTTGACCACATCGCCGGGACGCAAGGCGTTACCGGCTACGGCATTCTCCACCGCGGCCACCAATACCCGCAGACGGACCGGCAGGCTGGCGCTCATGATCAGTCGCGCCAGTCCCATCACGTGAGCGGCGCCGCCCATATCCTTCTTCATCAGCCGCATGCCGCTGGCGTTTTTCAGGTCCAGGCCGCCGCTGTCGAAGCATACGCCTTTGCCGACCAGCGTCACTTTGGGATATTGTTCATCGCCCCAGCGCAGGTCCAGCAGCCGGGGAGGGTGAATGCTGGCCCGGCCCACCGCATGGATCAGCGGATAGTTCTGCGCCCTTAATTCATCCCCTGTCACCTGTACGACCTGAGCGCCGAACGCCTGACCCAGCATCAGCATGGCGTTGGCCAACTGTTCCGGCATCATGTCTTCCGCCGGGGTGTTGATCAAGTCGCGAACGAGGGTAAGGGCTTGCAGTGACTGGCGAATCTGTTGGCCATTCCAGGCGGGATCGAGCGCCAGGCGGGCGATGCTCTGCTGATTATTCTTATAGCGGGTGAAACGATAGGCCCCCAGTCCCCAACCCAGCGCCAGGCGCTCCATCACCGCCGGACTCCAGTCAGTATCGATATGGTAATTACCGGCAGGCAGGGCGGTAGGCAGACCGCCGCAGGCCCAGGGATCGTCGGCGGAGGCGACGCCAACGATGACCGTGCTCAGGGCGCCATCGGCGGCGGATATCAGGCAATAACTGTTCGGTTTGGCCTTGAAACCGGTAGCGGCAAGCCAACGCTCGATCATATCCGGCTGGTTTTCCAGCCACTGGGCAAAGGTGTTTTCCGGGACCAGGACGAGTGGGACGGAATCGGCGGGTTTACTGTCCAGAAAGCAGTCTTGCATGAATATCTCTTAAGGTTGGTAGGGTGCAAAGAAAGAAGTCTATTTAAGCCTGTCCCATGGGAGCGCCGGCGTCCCCGCCGGCCAAAAAACGGTAGGGCCAATTACCTATCCATAATATGAGGGCATTTCAGGGTAAAGAAAAGCCCAGGGGGAGAGGGAATGAAGTTATTCGGATAGGCTCTTAGTACCAGGAATCGGTGCATACGTCCTCCGTACAGACAACCCATCATAGTAGATGACCACAGAGGTTTTGACAGGTAGACTCAAATTTAACTTACTGATAAATAAATATTTTATGTGAAAACTACCAGTCAAAATCACTCTGGTTAGCTAATAGATTACCGAAGCAGTAAGCCCGCATAAGTCAGGGGACCGACTAAATTCCTGGCCCGGTGTACCCATTCAAACGCTTTCTGAACCGCCCTGTTTTTGAACAACAGGACATGGTGGATGTAGCGCTGATGGGTGCTCCAGCTAAGCTGGTCGGTATTGACATTGGTATTGGTGTAGAACTCGATAGTGGCGACGCGCCGCAGTTCGAATTCACGCTGGAGCAGGGCGTGCAACAGCAGACTTCCCGGCGCATAGGGCGCATAGTCTTCGTGGTAAGCCTTCTTAAGGATGACCAGCATTTCCTGGCTGACGATACACAAACGCGAAGCCACCAGAATATCGTCGAAATATAGCTCGTATACCGCGGCTCGGCCGGAGGCTGCGAAGCCACCTAGTACCGCCCTATAAAAGCGTCCCTGGAGGTTACCGCCATGTATGGCGGTTCCGCTCTGTCCTTTCCAGCCACGGGATTCCAGTTCCCCATATCGATCGACAGCCTCGGGCATAGCCGCCGCCTCAGTGAGGTACACCAACCGTGGCGTCATTCCCGCATTGTGTACCCGGTGGAAGTAACGCTTGAGATTTTTCCGCAGGTTCTTTGACCGGGCCTCCCAGTAATCCTCAAAAGTCCCTTCAATCCGCACACTGATGGTTCGCGCATGATCGGTCACGACCAAGGGCATATTATTGTTCGGCGGCAGTGAAAAGGGCGTATGGATAGGATCCTGACAGGAAAGTTCCAACGCCAAGGTGAGCCCCGGCAACTGCCTGATGAGTGACCTCAAATCTTGAGGAGCGTTGAGAAAAAGCGGCGCTATCTGGGCCTGGGCGGGTACGAACAGAGACCACTTACCATGGTGCTGGGGAGTGACAATGAGCATTCCATCGATCACTCCTCCACGGGTATGCAGACACAAGTGCTCACTGCCCGTGGCGAAGTAGTTAAGCATAGGTTCGACAAAAGCGCTGTCGAAGAAAGGATTGGAACGGTATAAGGATGCATTCAGGGTATCCCAAGCTTCTCGGTAGGGTCTCAGGCTATGGGCCAGCAGTACAACTTTCCAGTTCACTCAGCCTCCCTGAAGATTTTTAAGTAAGTACATTTCTCACCATCGGCTCATCCAGGCGGGTTCTACCTTAAGGTATCCTGCCGTCAGGCTGGCTGCCAGAAAAGTTAACGAATTGGCTGCATATGGCGCATTCGATCACGGCTGTATCCCCAAAGCCATCATAATTTTCAGATTAAGGCAATCGAAGCAACACAGCCTTATGGGTTGGTGGCCAAGTGATACCAGGACTGCTCTTAAGTAAAGCGTAGTTTAACACCGCGCCACCACCAGCGGCACATACAGCTCCTGTTCGCTGAGGCCGCCATGGACTCCTACTTGCTTCCAGGGTTTTTCACCGGGCAGCGAATCGATGAGGATATGCTGTCCCTTTGGGAGGAGGGTATAGTCGCCGATACGCTCGCTTAAGCGGGAGTCCGGCTCGCCCAGACCGAACCAGCCCTGCCGTATCAGGTCTTCGCTGGGATACAGTTCATAATGATCCCCCAGCCGCTCGCGCACATAGTTCTCGAAACGGCTCACTTTGCCGGGACGGACATGGCAATACACCGCCCGGGGTTCCCCGCAGAGCGGCATGCTCAGGCAGGCCGCCAACTCCGGGTGCTGCTTGAGATGGGTCCTGTCGGTCGGGGCCGTGTCGATAAAACCATGATCGGCGGTGACGATCAACAGGGTATTGCTGCCGGCGAGCGCTTGCAGGAGGAAAGCGAAGCCGGCTTCCAGTTCGTGCAGATGATGCAATGCCGCTGCGCTGCCGACGCCGTGTTCATGGCACAGACTGTCGAACGTGGACCAATAGACGTAGACATAACTCCGTTCCCGCCAGCCCCTCAGTGCTCCGATCAGCGCGTCCAGGCAGCCTCGCAGGTTGCGGTAACCCAACCGGATGGCGTCGCCAGCGCTGGCGACGCCGTAAGCGGAATTCACCAGAGAGTTATGAATAATGTAATAACTCCGGACCGGAAGGCGGTCGAAAACCACGGGATAACCGAGCAAGGCATTGACGGCGCCGCCGAGACCCACCTTGCCCCAGCGGGGTTGGAACGGCAGGATCCGCGCCACCGTTCCCAGTTCCTTCAGGTGCATAAACCAGCCGGTCACCCCATGCTGCTGCGGCGCCACGCCGGTCAGGAAAGTGGTGATCGCCGGCGCGGTGCTGGTGGGAAATACCGAGGTCATCGAACCCTGCAAATAACGCCGCAACAGCCTGCCATGCCGTTGCAGGTAATGGTGACCCAGCCCATCGATCACCCAGAGGACCAGATGATCGACCTCGGCTATCGTCTCCGGGAGCAACAGCGGCAGCGGCCGGTAGGGTCCGGGAGCGCCTCCCAGCCCCAGGGTCAGGGAACTCATCAAGTTGACGATGCTGCCGTCGTGATAATTCGGCTTCGGCATGGCGGTTACCCCGGCTCGCGGCTAGGAAGTCATCGCGGGCAGGAAATCCAGCACGATCCCACAAAAAATAATCAGGCCGAACCAGTTGTTATTCAGGAACGCCTTGAAGCACTGGTCGGGTTCCCGATTGCGGATCAGATACTGCTGATAGAGCGCGAACCAGGTGGCGGCGAACAGTCCCGCATAATAGGCCCAGCCCAACCCGCCCAACAGACCGACCAGGACCAACAGAACCAGCAGCAATAACTGTAACCGGCCGATGATCCACCGGTCGCGGGCGCCGAACAGAATGGCCGTCGATTTCGTGCCGACCTGCAAGTCGTCTTCCCGATCCACCATGGCGTACATGGTGTCGTAGACCACCGACCAGACCACGTTCGCCGCGAACAGCAACCAGGCCAGCAGCGGAACCGCGCCGGTCAGAGCCGCGAACGCCATCGGGATCGACCAGCCGAAGGCCGCTCCCAGGTGCACCTGCGGCAGATGATGAAACCGCTTCATAAAGGGATAACTGATCGCCAGCGCCAGCGCCGGCAGCGACAGCAGCACGGTCAGCGTGTTCAGCAGCGACACCAGCGCGAACGCCGTCAGGCACAGGACGATAAGCACCACGACCGCCTCCCGTACCGCGATCCGCCGCGCCGCCAGCGGCCGCTGCCGGGTGCGGGCGACATAAGGATCGAAATTGCGATCGGCGATATCGTTGATTACACAGCCGGCCGAGCGCATCAAAAAAACCCCCAGCACGAAGATAACCACCACTCCTCTGGCGGGTTGTCCCTGTCCGGCCAGCCATAAGGCCCATAGGGTCGGCCACAACAACAGAAAAGCCCCGATGGGCTTGTCCAGACGCATCAACAAGGCGTATTCACGCAGACGATTTTCGAATTGTATTAAACTCATGGGATTGCAAGACACTCCCTTTGTCAGAGGAACACGATAATGGCAGATCGGGTAGAAAAACCTCGTAGACCAGCAACGGTCTGCCATCGATGCGAAACAGCGAGCGCCGCCCCCAGATCACGGTCGGCGCCTCGGCGAGCCTGCCGAAGGCGCGCTGATGCAGGCGCTGGGCCGGCGTAATCCGGGCGATTTCGACTTCACCACGCCGGGTCCTGGGATCGGTGAACAGCACCTCTCCCAGGGGACGGTCGCCCAGGTATTGCAACCGGTGGCCGCGACCCCGCAGGGTAACCGGCGGAATGACCGTGCGGGCGAATACCCAGGGCTGCGTGTCGCAGAATAACTGCACTTCCCGGGTCCAGACATAACGCCGGTGGTCCACGGCCAGCAACCCGGCCTCGCTGGGCAGGGGCCGTGCCCAAACCTGCCCCAGCACCTGTACCCGGAAAAAACCGGAGCACGCCTGCCGCAACCGCCGGGTCAGCGAACCGGGATCGAACAGCCAGGCGCCAAGACCGGCGGGCAATTCCCCCTGGCGCAGGCGCGCGCGCGGGCGCCAGTGAGGCTCGGAAAACAGTTGGAAATGATGGACGGCTGTGATCAAGGTGTTGTGGTTCTTGGCAGGGACGGCGATTTAGAATAAAAATTATCGCATGATTGAGGAGAGTGATGCAGAATTAAGCCGTTCTCTTCACCGAGAACCAAGAGCAACCCAAGGGTAGACCAGGGCTGAGGTAGCTTTATGACCCCACCGGCAGGCCAGGACCTGATTGTATATTCGCTGTTTCTGATCTTCAGCGGGGCCGCTCTGTTGGCCACGCTGGCGCTTTACGCCCGCCAGGCGTTGCCGGTGGCTTATATCGTCCTGGGCATCCTGATCGGGCCTTCCGCCTTGCGGGTCCTGAACGATCCGGAAGTTATCCGGCAGATGTCGGAAGTGGGCATTATCTTCCTGCTGTTTCTGCTGGGCCTGGATCTGGCCCCCGGCGATCTCCTGAGCATGCTGCGCAAGACCATGGTGGTCACCGTCGGCGCCTCGTCGATCTTTGCCCTGACCGGCTTCCTGGTGGCGGCTCTGTTCGGCTTCACCCAGGCCGAATGCCTGCTGATCGGCGCGGCGATGATGTTTTCCAGCACCATTGTCGGTCTCAAGCTGCTGCCCACTACCGCCCTGCACCATCAGCGCGCCGGTGAAATCATGATCAGTATTTTACTGTTGCAGGATTTGATCGCCATTGTGGTATTGCTGCTGATCAAGGGTTTCAGTAGCCGCTCCTCCTGGCTGTCCGGCTTTGGCCTGCTGTTGATCGCCCTGCCGGTGCTGTTGGGCTTCGCCTTCCTGTTTTCGCGCTATGTGCTGCTCAAACTGATCCGCCGCTTCGATAAGATTCGCGAGTATATCTTTCTGATCGCCATCGGTTGGTGTCTGGGACTGGCGGAACTGGGCTCCCAGTTGGGGCTTTCTTATGAAATCGGGGCATTTATCGCCGGCGTGTCGCTGGCGACCAGCCCGATTGCATTCTATATTGCGGACAGCCTGAAACCCCTGCGGGATTTTTTCCTGGTGCTGTTCTTCGTCTCCCTGGGCGCCGGTTTCGATTTGCGGGTGCTGCTGGCGGTGCTGCTGCCGGCGGTCATCCTGGCCGGCCTGCTGCTGCTACTCAAGCCCTGGGTGTTTCGCTGGTTTCTGGAGCGATTGGGCGAAACGCCCAGGCTGTCGCTGGAGATGGGGGTGCGACTGGGCCAGGTCAGTGAATTTTCCTTATTGATCGGGGTGCTGGCGCTGCATAGCGGTCTGGTCGGCCGGGAGGCCTCCTATCTGGTGCAGGCGACGACTCTGCTGACTTTCATAGCCTCGACCTATTACGTGGTGCTGACCTATCCCACGCCGATTGCGATTTCCGACCGCTTGCGCCGGGATTGAGTACGGGCGCTTGCCGTGAGAATATGGTGCGGGTACGACCGGCGGTGATGTCGAATTAACAGGGATGACCTGTAGGAGCGGCGCCCCGCCGCGATAAGAACGGGCCACTTTATCTTTAAAGAGGAGATGACAATGCCTAAGAATATCGTTCTACTGTCGGATGGCACCGGCAACAGTGCCGGCAAACTCTCCAGCACCAATGTCTGGCGGCTCTATCAGGCGCTGGATCTCTCGAAATCTCCAGCCGGTCCCGCCAGCCGGGAGCAGATTGCCTATTACGATGACGGGGTGGGCACCTCTTCCTTTAAGCCGTTGGCAATCCTCGGCGGCGCTTTCGGGTGGGGGCTGAAGCGCAACGTCATCGATCTCTACACCTTTTTATGCTGGAACTACCAGCCGGGCGACCAGATCTATTGTTTCGGCTTCAGCCGGGGCGCTTTTACCATCCGGGTTCTTACGGGATTAATCCATTTCCACGGTCTGGTGAATCCCAATGAGCATAAAGGCTCCAAGGAGAAACTCAGGCAGTCGGCGACCCGCGCCTTTCGCGCTTTTCGACACGAGTGCGTGGAAAAAAAGTCCTGGCTGGTGCGGTATGGCTGGACACTGGGTAAGAAGGCTGCCGATCTCTGCCGCTTGGATAGCTACCAACCCAAGGAAAGCCCCGAGAGACTGGAGATTACTTTTCTGGGCTTGTGGGACACCGTGGCGGCCTACGGTTTGCCCATCGATGAACTAACCCGCGCTTGGGACTTTATCTTCCCGCTGTCGGCGCCTGATCGCAATCTAATGAAAAATGTCAAGCGGGCCTGTCATGCGCTTGCCCTCGATGATGAACGCAATACCTTCCATCCGGTATTGTGGAACGAAGAAAATTTTCCTGACAAACACCGTATCCAGGATGAAAAGATCACCCAAGTCTGGTTCTGCGGGATGCATTCGAATGTGGGCGGCGGCTATCCCGATGACGCCCTGGCCTATGTCACACTCGACTGGATCATGGGCATGGCAGAGCAAGCCGGTCTAAGGTTCAAGGCTGACGACTGCAAAGAGATCGAGGAGAAGGCCGATAGTTACGGGAAGATGGAGGATTCCCGCCGTGGTCTTGGCGGTACTTATCGCTATCTGCCGCGCAAACTCGAAGCGCTTACCCACGATATCGACGACAAGGAAAACAAAGTCGTCATCGAGCGCCCCAAAATTCACGAGAGCGTACTTAAACGGATCGGCAGCGGAACCGATGGTTATGCGCCGATCGTGCTGCCGCCGCGATACGCCGTCGTCACGGCGGATGGCGACATTCACGCTATGCCGGGAAGCACCGGTAGTCAGGCTACGCCGCCGCCCGCCCCGGGTCAGTCGTGCCCGATCGAGCACGAGACACAGGCGAAGAATCGGTCACATCTTCAGGAAAAGGTGTGGGATCTCGTCTGGCGGAAGCGCGTAGCCTATTTTGCCTCCGTGATCGTGGCGGGCCTGCTCGTGGCCTTTCCGCTCTACCGTCCCGCGACAGTGGCTTGTGAAGGTTTCTTTTGCGCCTTTTCGCCGGTCATTAGCAGCATTGGCGCATTTCTGCCGGGTTTTGTCAGCCCCTGGCTCAAGGCCTATCAGAGCCACCCTGGAACCTTTATCCTGCTCATGGGCCTGTTATGTGCGCTCATCTATAGAGGGAGTCGGCTCCAGGGCAGAATTTTCGACCGGATGCGTACCCTTTGGGCGCCTTTTCGCGAACAGCCCGGATCGGCTCTGCAGGAGATCTCACCCGAGCCGAACACTGGAATCTACCGTCTGCGCACGCATCCGCTCTATCGACGCTTCTTCAAGCTCATGAAGCGGTATGTGCTCCCTATTGGGTTCGGGTTGGCTGCTTTACTGCTGATCCTGGCGATCATCGACAAGGGTTTCTTCAATATGATGAACTCGGCCGGATTCATCTGTACACCGACCGGGTCCGGCGCGCTCAGGCAGGACAGCCTGGAGAAAGGCGCCTTTCCGAGCAATGCCCCCTGCTGGGCGAGCGGCGTCGAACTCAAGCAGGGCAAACGCTACCGGATTTCTCTTACGGTCGATCCCAAGGGCGCCTGGATGGACGGAGATATCCCCGCCGGGATCGGCGGCCTGAAAGAGACGCCACCGGTGATGTCTCTGGGACTCCCAATCCGCCGCCACCTTAGCGAGCCCTGGTTCGAACCGATTGCCAGAATCGGCAGTCACGGCAACGATGAATACCCGCTTAATCCTGCGGATGGGTCAGTTTCGAATGGGAAGACCGATAAACTGATCGCCGAGATTACGGCGCGTCGCGACGGAGAACTCTTCCTCTTCGTCAACGATGCGGTGTTGCCGGTCCCGAAGGCCTGGCAAGGATTCTATAGCAACAACCAGGGCACAGCCACTGTGACGGTTCAGCCTGTCATCGAGGCCGGTACGGAGTGACTCTCCCTCGTCAGTATATAGACTGGGTTCATCCTATTAGAATCTCTTGTATCCATGTTTGGAACACTACCTGCGCGCCACTCCAGGCCGCACGGTTCCCAAGGCAACCCTGGGCTTCACTGCATGTTCTCCCGTAACTCCATTAGCGCCCGATCGAAGGCGTCGACCCGGATCAAGCCCAGGCGCGGGAACCCGAGGTCGAGAATAACGTAGACCGCCACCGCCATGACAGCCGCGAAGCCAAGGATGTGGAGCCAACTGTGCGATTTGCCGCCCGCCATGCTGTAACCGGCCAGCAGCGCGCTGGCCAGCGCCAGCCCGAAGAGCAGGGCGAAGATAATCATGGGTGTATGCGTTCTGGCCGCCAGGGTCCGGGTGGTCGTGATATCGAACATCTGGTTCAACGCGGGCAGGAGCAGCATCATGGCGGCGGGTGGAGCTCCTTCCGCCCGAGATGCGGCAACCGCTTGGGTCCAGATTTCTTCCTGTAACTTTATGACTTTGGCCAGTTCCGCTTGCGCCGCCTGGACATCCGGCAGTTTCCGATAGACCTCCAGTCTGGCCTCCACGTAGCGCCGAAAGCTCTCCCGCAGCGCCGGTTGCGTACCGGCCGGCAACAGGTCGAGCCGTAGCCAGGCGGTGCCGATGGCGTTGGTCTCCTCGACGATCAAATTCCGCCGCACGTCGAATCTCGAGGCGGCGCCCGAGAAGGTGAAGGCGATGAGCAGGCCGAGCAGGGCGAACACTGCGCCCTCGATGACCCCGGTTCCCGCGCGCGCGCCCTCGGGATCTTGCGCCAGCCGCTTGATGCCGATCCGCCGGCCGATTTCCTGCAAGAGCAGCATGCCGATGAATAGACCGATGGCGAGTAATGCAGCAGCAACTATTTGGTTCATATTAAATTCCTGGGATTCTCTAATCAATGGAGACCGGTCTCAAGGTGTAACCGTTCAGCCCCCCACCCCAACCCTCCCCCACAAGGGGGGAGGGAGTTTTTTGCAAAACAGCAGCTTAACCTATTCCCCCTCCCCTTGTGGGAGGGGGTTAGGGGGAGGGGTGTGAACGCTTACCTCAAGGTATCCCGGTGGTTCACGAAGGCCCTGCCGCCGCCGGTCGCACCGCCTGCCGGGCCTGGGGAAACTGCTCCACCCACAGCAGGGTCGCGCCGATCACGGCTGCCGGCATGGCCAGAAAGTTCACCACCGGAATCATCGTCAGCAGCAATACCATACTGCCGAAGCCCAGCGCCAGCCGTCGCCGCTCACCCAGCAGCCGGCGCTGTTCCTCGAACGGAATCAGATGGTTGCCCAGCGGATAGTCCAGATATTGCAGGGCCAGCATCCAGGCGGTGAACAAACCCCAGATGAAAGGGGCGATCGTATTGACCACCGGCATCAGGAAGGGAAGCAACAGCGGGATCGCCCGCAGCAGGAAATACACCAGTTTCTTCAGTTCCGTCCCCGGCAGCCGCACGATCTCCCGCCACAACGGCCGGCCCGGCGGCCTGAGCACGCCGGGATTGACCAGATCCTCCACCCGTTCCGCCAGCAGACTGTTGAAGGGTGAGGCAAAGAAATTCGCCAGCAGGTTGAAGGTATAAAACCCGACCAGCAGCACGGTGGCGGCGAACAGGGGCCACAGCAACCAGCGTAGCCAGTCCAGCCAGGCGGGCAGTTTGGCCAGCAGCCAATTCAAAAAAACGTCGAACTCGCTGGCGCCCAACCAGATGGCCGCGCCGAACAGCAGCGTATTGATCAGCAGCGGAGCGAGCACGAATCCGCGCACGCCGCGCCGCAGCAGCCAGCGCGCGCCCCGCAGCGGATAGGCTGCCCCTGCAATAAATCCAGCCGCCATGCTATATCTCCTGTGGCAGCGTGACCGGCGGTGACGGGATCCAGCCCGGCTGGCGGTGCTCGGCGAGCACGGTGGTGTAAATACCGCCGCGCACATAGAATTCCGCCGTGATCCGCATAAAGCGGGGCTGGCAGGCCGCCACCAGGTCGTCGAGAATCTGATTGGTGACGGCCTCGTGAAAGGCGCCCTGAGTGCGATAGGACCAGATATAAAGCTTGAGCGCTTTCAATTCCACGCAGCGGGTATCGGGAACATAGTCGATGTGCAGGGTGGCGAAATCGGGCTGACCGCTGCGGGGACACAGGCAGGTAAACTCGGGCAGGCGCAGCCGGATGGTATAATCACGCCCCGGCTGGGGATTGGGGAAAGTTTCCAGTTCCCGGCTGGCTTGGGTCGGCATAAGGTTGGCGCCCTCTCGGTGTCGGTCTCGCTACAGCAGCGGCATTATAACCGCCGGCTACCGCTGGGCAAGTTGCGGCGGTAAGCGTTCACACCCCTCCCCCTAACCCCCTCCCACAAGGGGAGGGGGAATAGGTTAAACTACTGTTTTGCAAAAACTCCCTCCCCCCTTGTGGGGGAGGGTTGGGGTGGGGGGCTGAACGGTTACTTGCGGCGTCCCCC